>JAKAYZ010000396.1 GCA_021816165.1 Planctomycetota bacterium
GAAAATTGCTGGAAATCAATAAAAATCGCTATTTCTTACCCGGACTCACGTCTCATCAGCTTTTCGATCTCAATCATTTGACACCCATGGTTTAGTGGGTTAATTTCCTGCCCCAGCGCCGACTTTTTTTACTCGTGGTTTGGGGTTTAACTGATGCAAAATCGAATTTTGTCCGCCTTGGCTGTCGCCGTCCTTGGATTGACTTGCACCGTCGCCATCGGAGGCACCGTTGTTCTCAATAATGGCGACCACATTTCCGGTCGCATCACCCAACTTACCCAGACTCGGGTGGTTGTAAATACCTCTTACGCCGGTGGCGTGGTGATCAAACTCAGCAGTGTTCAGACGCTTATCAGCAAGTCCCCCGTGAAACTCACGGCCGCCAACGGAAAAACATCGATGGTCACTCTGGCTGCCGCACCTGGTAATCAGGGATGGATCACGCACCATGTGGCTGCCGAGCACGTGAAGGTGATTCCAGCGGATTTGCCCCCATTGCCTCTGGTCAAGGCCGCTCCACCACCGCCGGTGCCTGTTTCCATCTTTGGTCCCGACTGGGATAACGAACTGGACTTGGGCGCAACCAACACCACCGGCAATTCCAACAGCACCCTGTTCAACGGTTTAATACAGTTTCATTATCGTCACAAGCCGGATAATCTGCTCATCGCCCTGACCGGCGGTTACGGCGTAACCAATGGCAGCCAGTCGCTGGGATTTTTCAGCAGCAACGTCCTCTGGAAACGGCAGCTCAATGAATTCAAACCCAGGTGGGCCAAACGCGCCTTCCTGTTTCTGCAAAACACCAATCTCTATGATGCCATTCAAGGCATATCCATCCGAAGCGATACTGAAGGTGGTTTGGGCTATTACCTTTGGGACAACAAAAAATCAGAATTTGATCTGCGCGCTGGCCCCGGTTACACCTACGAGAGGTTTTTTCACGGCCAAAGCTACAGTTATATCAACGGAGTCGCCGCCGCCCACTTCCGATACCAGCTCGCCAAGCATGTTAAATTTACTCAGACCGCTGGTTATGTTTCGTCATTGGAAAACGTATACAACTATCAGCTAAGCGCCACCAGTGCGTTGTACCTGGGTTTGCCGCACATCGTCCGGGGCATGGGGTTGCGCTTTTCATTTACCGACCTGTACGACAATGCAGCCGGAACACAGGGACTCAAGCGCAATTCCACTCTGCTTATTGCCGCGCTGACATTTAAATTCTGATCGGGCGGTGGACACCTATACCACCGAAATTGCAAACGCGACGGCGAACCGATGTTTGGCCATATCCTTCGGTGGTGTAATTCCGAGACCTGCGGCACTCTGCCTCCAATTAATCGGCCCAGCATGCCCCAGCAGACGCACGTTGGTAACTTTAAGCGCGTGTTTTGTGGCGCGGATGCCAGACGCTCGTGCCAAAGACGTCACCATAAATGGCCGGTTTGGAATGCCGAGTACCATGGCGTAGATGACATTATTTGCCTTGTTTCGCGTAAAGCGTATTGCGCCTGATGTGAGTCGAGCGGCTACCTTCTCGCCTATAAATGCACCTTGATTGCTGAATCGTTCTCCCTCGCCAAAGGTAACCCAAGGCCGTGTGCCATAAATCGCCTCACCGTTGATGGCAAACCATGCAGCGAGTTCCTCCAGTATCGCCGCTTCCTTTCTGTCGATGGTACCATCCGGCTTTCCGGGAATGTCGAGAATGAATGTTCCATTTTTGCTCACCACATCAATCAACCAGTGGATAATTAATGCCGGATGCTTATAGCCTCCATACTTACCGGGACGGTTGAAAAGCGCTCGTTGGTAATGCCAACCGCCAATGCATGTGCCCGTTTGCCAAGGATATGGTTGAATTCCATCGACAACTCCGCTCTCCAGATTCCATGTAATCGCCTTGGCCAGATGGGGTGGCACATTGCCCACATTGATTACGCCACGCATTTGGCCGCCGTGCAGCTTGAGACTGCGGTTGTAAAAATAGGCACCCAGATTCATGCCTGCCCAACCAAGTGGCAGCAGCGCGTTGTCAAAATAGAGAACATCCGGATTGTGCTGGTCCACCAGGTCGCGCGTGCGATCATAATAGTTTTTTACCCACGAAATATCCGGCAGCGCATAGGGCGGATGTTTTACGTTATAAAGTTGCTGCGGGTCGTAGCCTTCCCACCAGGCATGGGCACCATCTGCTTGTGTCATGTGCCCATCGTATGGTTGCTGGGCGTGCGGTCCCTTGTTGTCAGCCCCATGAGCCGTTTGAAACCACCACCAATTACGCCCGGCATGAACGCTCACGCCAAATGGCAGGCCTTTATCACGTGCAGCCTTGGCCCATCCACCGATGACATCGCGGTGCGGCCCGATATTTTGCGCGTTCCACTGGTGATGGACGGAATTCCAAGTATCAAATCCGTCGTGATGATTGGCCAAGGCCATAAAAAACTTGGCACCTGCCTTCACATATAAATCCATAAGGATGTCGGGTTGCCAGTTCAGCAGCGTCCATTGGGCACACAGGTCTTTGTAGCCAAAGCGGCATTGCGGGCCGTAGTGCTTGAGTTCAAATTCATATTGCCCGCTGCCTTCCATATACATGTTGCGGGCATACCAATCACCATCCTCCGGCACACATTGGGGCGACCAGTGATTCCAGATACCGAATTTGGCGTCGCGATACCATTCCGGACATTCATAATTTGATAGCGAATCCCACGTCGGGTCAAAGGGGCCTTTACCATGCAGATGCGGAATAGGGGATACCATCGGCACCCCATCCCACGATCCGCCGGGAATTGGCAATTTTGGTGGATGACCCCACCCGGTCGGATGCCAGGAATGGGGATCGCTTTTCTCCGGAGTAATCTTGCTGCCGGTCAACGCGTAAAAAATACGATCTTCCGCCGCCATGGCGCAAAACTGTGTAAATTGCCGTTGTGTGTCCACAAAACCAGCCGGAACCATCCTTTTGATCTTGGCCATCAGTCTGCGACGTTGCCGCTCATAATTACTTTCAGCAGGTTCGGCTTTCGCCGCGCTGGGCAGCGACGCCGCAACTGTCGCCGCCGTCATCTTGATAAACTTCCGTCGATCCATTCAGTTGCATCCTCTCATGAGACGTTCAGCCAAAAAAATAACTCCCGGTTTTCTCCGATCCCGGGACGATGAGCAAAAATCTCCGAAATATTAATCCTTTGCAGCAGGCGGCGGCAAAGGGCTGATATTATAACAAATGGATGCTAAACGGGTGGCGCACCGGCGTCAAACTGGATATCCATTAGACCGAGCCAACTATCACACTTTATAGCA
>JAKAYZ010000397.1 GCA_021816165.1 Planctomycetota bacterium
GGACTCATCGTGGCGCTTGAGCGCCTCGTAGGCTTGGCGGAAGGCGATCCCGGGGAACAGGCTCTCCCGGTACACGTAGTTCGCGAAGGCTCCCGGTTTGCGCACCAGCCAGTCGATCACATGCCGGTAATCGATCCGCTGCTGCGAAGCGGCGGCGTGTGGCGAGTGCAGCCGGGTTTGCAAATTGACCATTTCCTGGCGGATCCGCACCGCGATTTCATCGACGCTAAGCCCGACCAGTTCAGCATGGCCAATAGGTGAGCCGTACAGGATGCGGATGGGTTTGCAGGATGGGAATTTCTGATTTCGCGGCCAGGCTTCGAACGCTCCGTCAATCACAATGGGAATAACCGGGGCTTTGGAGCGATGCACAATGATGGCCACGCCGGCGGCAATCGGTCCGATGGTGCCATCGGAGGTGCGCGTGGCTTCGGGGAAAATATTCACCAGATAGCCTTTGTTGAGGCGGGCGATGGCCTCGCGGACAGCGGTGGAATCGGCACGCCCCCGGCGAATGGGAAACGTATTGGTGGATTCCATCATCCACTGGGTGAGGCCGCCTTGGAACAGCGAATCCCGGGCCATATAGTGAATCTGCCGCTTAATGGCAATGCCGATCAACCACGGGTCGAGAAAGCTCTGGTGGTTGGTCACCAGCAAAGCGCCGCCTGTGCTGGCAATGTTCCACCGGTTAAAGGTTCGGATATGAAACATGAGCACGGCGATGAACTGAAAAAACACCCGGCCGATCTTCCATAGGAATCCCTGCACCCACCAACTGCCCTCGCCACGATACGTGTAACCACGCGGGGTGGCGACCGATGCAGCGGTCAGGGCTGGGGCCGCTTCATGGGCGGTCGCACCAGTGGCGGAGCCGACGGGATCAGCGGATGTCTTATGGTTGGCGTTGAGGGTCGGCGGCTGCGGCGAATCGCTTGCGGCCGGGCTGGCCGAAGTGGGGGCATTCATGGGTGGGCCTCCTTGAAGCTACGTAGCTCAATGTGCGCCGCCATGGCATCCACAACCTGTTCCAGTGTCAGCGGAGTGGTGTCGATGATGATGGCATCGGGTGCTTGCATTAAGGCCCCGACCCGGCGGGTGCGGTCCTGTTGATCGCGCTGCATAATATCAAGAAGTAACTGGTTTTCGTCTGCGGGTACATTTTGGCGGGTCAATTCCAGAAATCGCCGGCGGGCTCGGCTGCGCGGATCGGCATCCAGAAAAAATTTACAATCGGCATTGGGAAAAGCCACCGTTCCCTGATCCCGGCCTTCGGTGACCAGCGATTGCGATTCGGCGGCGATCCCGCGTTGCCGCTGAACCATCGCCTCGCGTACCGTGGGGTTGTCTGCGGCGCAGCGGGTGATTTGCGTGATCTGGGGGGTGCGGATGGCCTGAGAAACATCCTGGCCGGCCAACAAAATTCTGGCCGGGCGGGTGGAAAAGTCGAAATCCAGTTGAATTTCGGCAACGCGGCGACTCATGGCCCCAGTATCTTGGGTAATACCGTGTTGCAGCGCATCCAGGGCGACAGCACGATACATGGCACCGGTGTCCAAATGGCGGATATTGAGCCGACGGGCCAGCAGCAGGGCTGCGGCGGATTTACCCGAACCGGCGGGGCCATCAATGGTAATAATCACGTTGCGTCACCATCCTGCGGAACAAGCTCCCGGCTGGCCGGGAAGCGTCCACCTGCCACGGCGGTTACGCTGTGACGGGAAGATAAGTTATCCATTGTACCCGTTGTCAGTGCATTTGCATGGCGCACAGATCCGATGTGACGTTTGGCAATAGCCGGCCCAAAGTGGTGCTCAAGTGTCTGGAACTGAATTACGGCTTCTTGTTGGCTTTAACTACACCGGCTTTGAGCAAGGCGCGATAGATGACGTTGGCCATAAGTTTCTGTCCCATCACATTGGGATGGACATGGTCGCCGTTGAAGAATTTCCATCGGCCTGCAATGGCATGAAAAATGTTGATGCTGGTAAGGTGCATGGCATGCACGATACGCACAATTCGCGGAACCACGCTGTGAACAGGCAAGGCGGGGTGTGGTCCATGCACCGCGCCGTTTTCCAGAGATGGCGGTAGGCAGATAAAAATTCGTGGGTGGGTCGAAAGGTTTTGAAAATGCCGCACCAGGGCGGAATAATCTTGCGTAAAATGGTGTTGAACATTGGTGCGATTGCACGGGTTGGAATCGTTGGTGCCCAGCATGATGATGACAATATTGGGTTTGAATCGGGTGGCTTGCTTAAACTGTGGTACCTGCCAATAGGAAACCATCCAGCCGGGATGGTGGGGTGGAAGGTGCTTGAGCGCCGTGGCCCCTCCATGGCCGCAATTCAGTACGTCATAGCCTTTGCCCAGACGCTTTTGCAGGACTGCCGCGTAGGCCTGCGTGAGACGGTTGGGTACGCCATAACCCCAAGTGATGCTGTCGCCAACGCAGGCGATGCGTACCGGTGCCTTGGCCCAGGCCCGTGCGCCAGTCAGCGCCACAAGGCTAAACACCACCAGCACCACCAAGGGGTGAAGTCGTTTTAACATAATCCTTGTTCCGAAAGAAAGCCCGACTTACCAACTCATTGCCGAGCAGTTGAGCTCAGCTTAAAAACAACGCTTCGGCCTGTCAAACTGTGCTGGCGGTCCAGATCAGCCAGGTAACACATACATGGCGCTTCCGGTGTACCTATTGAAATGGCAAGCCGAAGGCCGCAATTGCAAGCCGTTGGCGGTTTCAAAAAAGGATAAAAGAAACCAAAGAAAGCAAAAATTAGGACCGTCAACAGGCCTTGCGCCGGGTGCCGGCTTTCACGGGCTGGCAGCATAGCTCTTCCCCACAGGCAACTGGGGCGATCAGGCGGTTGGCCGCGATGCCGTCGCGGACGGGCAGGCCGTAGCCGTCGGTCAGCGCTTTGCGGTGTTCCAGTATGGCCTGCATTTGGGCGGGGGTGCCGATGGCGGGCGGATTATTTTTGGCCGCGTCGCGCAGCATGGCCCACGCTACTTCGGAAGCGATGGCGGAATCCCGGGCGACAGGAAAACCTAAATTCTTTCCAGCCATAATGGATCGGGCAAACACATCCAGCATGACATCGATTTTTTTATCGCCAAAAGGTGCGGTTTTTGAAATGGTCTCGGTCACACCATGGAGTTCGATGGTGGCGGTTCTGAAGTTGTGGGTCATGCGTGCCACGCCCTTGGTGCCAATGGCTTCGGCATAACAGTTGTGGGTTTTCACCTGGGACAAGTGGCCATAGACAAAGCCCTGTGTGATGTCAAAA
>JAKAYZ010000398.1 GCA_021816165.1 Planctomycetota bacterium
CCCCATCAAGAGGTCTCAAACCCATCCGCCGCACCTTGGGCGAATCAATCGCACGACCAAACACGGCCACTGGTGGCTTATTTTTTTGAGGCGGCCCGGAGAATCGCGCTCCCGTCCATCCTGCCAGCCACCCCGCATAAATCGCGTGTTCAGTCTGGTACCATCATTCAAGCGTTCCACGCGTGTCGCTTCGAAGTTGCATGGCGCAGGCCATCAGCGCACTGAGCCTACCAATTTTTGAGCCCGCCGAGGAACCTTTCGGTACGGGTGCGATCAACGCCTACCAGACGCTGGCACAACTGGACGCAAAGGAGCAGTTTTCCTAACGGTCGGGCGGCGCGATCAATCGCAATATTTTGCCGGAGACTACCTGATTACCTTGCTCTCGGGCACTCCCCATAACTGATAGAGAGTGTAGTACATTTTAGCTAGATGTCAACAAAAATGGAGCATATCAGCGAAACGGCGATTGCGTGGATTTCAGGGCATGTTATAATGCCCAATTCGCTAAAAGGCGGGGAAATTCTGCCTTGGGGTTGGCACCGTTGTACGGGCTGACGTGGCGATTATGGTTTGGCGGTTTAACCGCTGTTTGTTACAAGAGGGTCTTTGTGGCAGTAAAGATTAGACTCAAGCGGTTTGGACGGAAAAATCGCGCGTTTTGGCGTATTAACGCCGTGGACAGCCGATCACCACGTGATGGCAAGGTGATTGAAGAATTGGGCTATTACGACCCGATTACCAAAGATGAAGCCAAGCGGGTGGTTGTCAATAAGGCGCGTGTGGAACACTGGCTTAAAGTTGGTGCGCAGCCAAGCGAAACGGTTGCGGCGCTCTTGAAAAATGCCACCGACAGCAACCCGCCGGCTGTATCTTAGGCAATTGAATGGCGGCGGATGATGCAAGCCGTCGCTGCGGAATCAGGTGACCGGGGCAGTTGCATGCGGGTTGACATCATTACCCTGTTCCCGGAAATGTTTACAGGTGTGCTGGCGGCCAGCATCCTGAAAAGAGCAGGTGAGAAGGGGCTGGCTGCTTACCACCTGCACCAGATGCGAGATTACACCACCGACCCGCACGGTAAAGTTGATGATCGGCCATATGGTGGCGGTGCGGGTATGGTGCTGATGTGCCAACCCGTGGTGGATGCGGTTAACGCCGTTGAAAAGATGGATTTGCTACCGAGCCGACGTGTGCTGCTTAGTCCGCGAGGCCGGCGGCTGGACCAGAAGCTGGCAAAGGAGCTGGCCCGGGAACCCCGGCTGATGCTGGTGGCTGGGCACTATGAGGGGTTTGATGAGCGCATTGGGCAACTAATTAAGCCCGATGAGGTTAGCATTGGCGATTATGTGCTATCCGGTGGCGAACTGGCAGCGATGGTTTTACTCGATGCCGTGGTTCGGTTGGTACCCGGGGTACTGGGCGATGAGACCAGCCCGCACAGCGAATCGTTTTCCACCGACGAACTGGTGGAAGGTGGACTGGAGTATCCGCATTACACCCGTCCGCGAGAATATGATGGTTTGCCGGTGCCGGAGGTTTTGCTCTCTGGCGACCATGCCCAAATCGCCCGTTGGCGGCGGATGAAGGCGCAGGAGATAACGGCCCGATTGCGGCCGGATTTGTCGGTGAGGATGGAAAGTCCGGCGGCAAAATAAGCACCAGTGACGGCGGTTGGAGAAGCGGTGCGATATGACGGAACGGCGCAACAGTGATGCCTCTCCGTGGGCTTGGAATAAGGATTGTTTTAGCAACAAGGGAAAGTAAATATGCAGTCAGCACTATTAACTCATGTGGAGTCCACCCATCTGCGGGCCAATCCATTGGTTGTCCATGTTGGCGATCTGGTGGATGTGTATTGCCGCATTACCGAAGGCGACAAAGAGCGCATTCAGGTTTTCAGTGGCACAGTAATCATGCAGAAGGGCCACGGAATTAACCATGCATTTACCGTCCGCCGGATTGTAAACAACGAGGGTGTGGAGCGTATCTTCCCATCCCATTCGCCAAAAATTGAGCGGGTGGAAGTTAAGCGGTCCAGCAAGGTACGCCGCGCCAAGCTGTACTACCTGCGTGATCTTACCGGGAAGGCGACGCGGCTTAAGGAACGCGATCCGATTATTCCGCAGTCCAACACCACGGCTTAACCAACAGACGTCAATTGATCTTGCGGGCGGCCTCGCGTGCTGGTGTACGCGAGGCCGCTCTATTTATATCCCCATCCAGTTCGCACCTGTAAGACGGTGCGGCGATTTTTTTCGGGCGGGGGTGAAATCGCCGAAAATGGCCGATTGGCGGCGTTTCCCAGGGCCTTCCTTAAACCCCTGGGCGGGTGAGGAAACCCGCGACGCCAGGAGTGCCCGGAAAAATGGCCGCGCCCCCTGCCAGACGATTTACATCCATCCATTGTGGCCATAACCTAATGGCGATTTGATCAGGAGGATCGACTATGCATGATGCATCACGGACGCTGCTGGCCACCATGATAATTGGCTTGGGTATAACATTGCTGGGAGGCTGTGCGCAGCCAATCAGCGGGCCACGGGTCAATTTGCAGCAAGGCTTTGCGGCCTATCAGGGCAAAGATTATTCCCAGGCCAGCCGGACGGCCCGTGCTTATATCGCCTCCCATCCCGATGGTGCCCAACTGGATGATGCCTATTATTTACTTGGTATTTCACATGAAACGCAGGGACAATTCAGCCGCGCCCGGCATGATTTTCAGCGGGCTATCAGCATGACGCATCAAAGTGCGGTGCGGCGGAAAGCCAATAAGGCGTTGGGCGACATGGCGTTTGCCAAGGCGCATTACGGCCAGGCTGCCACGTATTATCAGACGGCCATCGCGGCGATGAATGGTCGCACCCCGCCGGCGTCGATGCTGTTCAAATATGGTGCCGCCCTGCAGGACAGCGGGCACTGGCACGCGGCGCAGGAACCTCTATCGCAGGCGGTTGCCGATGCCCCGGGTTCGACCGCCGCGGCGGATGCCCAGCAGCGTCTGGCGGTGAACCATTTTGCGTTGCAATACGGCGCGTTTTTAGTTAATAAATCCGCATGGGCGATGGTCGGCCAGCTTCGGTCGGCAGGAATTTCAGCCGCTGTGGTACCCAGTGTGGTTGGCGGTCGAAAGCTGTATCTGGTGCAGAGCGGCAGCTACATGACGCTGCCATCCGCTATGGCCGCCCGGAGTGTTGAAAGCCACCACTACCCGCAGGTTCTTGTGGTACCGTAATGGCCGCGGAGTGTTGCCGACCCGACGGGTGGAGCAAGCGGGTT
>JAKAYZ010000399.1 GCA_021816165.1 Planctomycetota bacterium
GGAGGATTCAGCGGCGGTGGCGGCTCAGGTGGTGGTAGCGGCGGTGGCGGTGCCATCCTGCAGATTATTATCTATCTCATTATTGAACAGCCGGAGATTGGCATCCCACTGCTGATTGTCTTCTGTGTGGGCTATTATTTTACACACCGATCGGTCGCCAATGCTGTAACCAACAACCGCATAGATCGCGGCATGCAGGCTCAGGATGAAGTTCGCACCAGTCAGGGGATGCTTAACCTGCAGGCGTCGGATCCCGCCTTTGATGCCCGGGCGTTTTATCAGCGTGTCACCGAGGCTTTTCTGAAAATGCAGGACGCGTGGTGCGCCCAGGTTCTGGCCAGTGTTGACGCCTTTATTTCAGACGCCGTGCGGGAACGCTTCAAGCTGGAATTTATGCAGGCCCGGCATCTCGGTGAAAAAGATCGCATGGCGCAGATTCAGGTGCAGTCGGTATCGCTGGCGCACGCCACCAACGATCATCTGTACGATACGGCGGTGGTGGCTATTGACGCCAGCGCGGTGGATCAAACCATTTCCGCATCGACAGGCAAAGTACTTTCGGGATCGGACGAAAGTGTGCCGTTCCGGGAGTACTGGACATTTCTACGGCGGCGGGGGGCCAAAAGCAGTAATAAGCCGGGGCTGATGGAGGGAAATTGCCCCAATTGCGGCGCGCCACTTTCCATTAATCAAAGCACGCAGTGTCCCAATTGCCGTGCGATGATTTTCAGCGGTGAATTTGACTGGATAGTCACCGAAATTACGCAGGCGTCGGTCTGGCGGCCGGAATCGGAAACGACCGTGCCGGGTATTGAAGATTTAATTAAGCGTGACCAGAATTTTTCGCTGGCCCAACTGGAAGACACCGCATCGGTCATGTTCTGGCGTAAGGCATCTGCCGATCTCGATGGGAAGATCAATCCGCTGAAGAAAATATGCACCCCGGCATTTGCATCCATGTATCAGGGGCTGCTTAAACCCGACCGTAATGGCGTCCGGGCCGCGTGGGGGCACTGCGCCGTTGGCGCACTGCGCACCCTTGGCATCATCGCCGCCGCGAAACCCGGCTCGGCAACCCATGAGGACCCCACGCCCGTGCCTTCGGCAACCAGCGTACAGGCCGGTGGCAATTCAGGAGACGCGGAAGCCATGGACCGGGCACTGTTGCAGATAGACTGGTCTGCCCAACGCTTTGAGATTAAACCCGATGGAACAACCTCGCACAGTGCGCAGACGGAGGTGTTCCATTCCATGCTGGTGCTGGAACGCAAGCCCGACTGCCAAACGAATATTCATACGGGCATCAGTTCCGCCCATTGCCCCAACTGCGGCGCGCCGCTGAGCGATGATGCGGCCGACAGTTGTCCGTATTGCGGTGCGGTGTTAACCGACGGGTCCCATGGATGGGTGCTGGCCGGTATGCTGCCGCTGGCAGGAACCGACGCACAAAATCTACTCTCTCATCTCTCGATACCAGACAATACCGATGAAGCGGCACCCGCCCCCGCACCTCACATGGTGGCGACAGCGCCGATGCTGGTGAGTTGGGCGGTATACAATGCACTGGCCGGGGATACCGCGGACGATCAATTTGACGGGCTGCTGATGAAACTGGGGCAGAATCATGGCCTGCCGGCGCAGATGACGCGGCAGATGATTCTTGCGGGGCACACCCATTCACTTGCCGCACCCAGGCCTGAATCGCCGGCGCAAGCGCGGCAATGGCTGGGAGAGATGATCGAAACTTCTCTCGAGATGGGGCCGATGACGCCACAAACGCAGGCATTGTTTGAACGCATTGCCGGGGCGCTCGGCATGGGGCCATATGATCTGAAGCTGCTGGTCAACCAACAGCGCGGAGCGCTGCGTGACCGGGCCACGCAAGCCCTGCAAACCCGGCGCACGGCGGCCGCCGCATAAGGGCCAAAATGTCGCGGCAGATTGGTGCCGATCGCGACGGCTAATGCGAATTAGGCTCTACGATAGACTGCGTGCGGATCATAACCCGCGCATCGCTAAGCAGGTGGAATCCTTCAATGTGAACAGCACGCCGATGCAGGGCCGCCACCAAAACCGAGATGTAATCCGTCTGCCCCAATTCGGTTTTCCGATGGGTTATGATGCCATCCTGTTCGTCGGCAATGCGTTGCAACTCGCCGACGGCATTTTCAAACTGGGTGTCGGTGAGGTGCTCCTCATTGAGCGTCAGGTAGTAGTGATGATCCGGCCCGGCTTCAACGTCAAATTGCTTATCGCCTTTGCAGGGGAGGCGTTCAACCAGGCCGCGGTCCGGGAGAGACTTTTGCGGAAAGCACGCCAATTCGCAAATGGTGTGGCGATGGGTGACGCCGGCCATATGTCCGCCGCCTTCAATCAGCCACATCGTTACATCAAACTCACCCATGGTGCGAATTCGGCGAGCGGTGGTTGCCACCAACTCGGGATGCAGGGGGTGGTCATAAACCAAAATATTTAAGCCGGCACTCCGCGGCTTTTTACTGCCCGTGCTGAAACTTAGAGCCGATCCTCGTACAACCTTACCATCCATAGCGTGCAAACCTCCGGTTAAATTGGACATCTGCGCATCTTACGCTGATGACTGGCGTTACGATGATCGACGGGAACGGGTCTGGAGAGGCAGCCGACGCCCCCCCGCCAAATCCACCAATGACACCCGCCAAGTATTACCGGCCCCATACACCGATCCCAACCTCAACGGCCGCGACGGCATGTGTAAAGGGCGGCATGTAACGCCAACTAATAAAGGGCTTTGCAGTTCATCCCAAGCTGGCGGCAAAGCCCTTACGCCCGTCAGCTACGTATAATTATAAAGTTGGTTGATGATTAAGAGAAGAAAAATCTTGGATTTTTTTACTCCGCACCGGCGCGTCCCACAACATCATGCTGCATAACACATTTATTTACAATATGTTATGCCTTGATATGCCATTTTCGCTCATCCCGATAATAGCGCTGGTACCGGGAGGCTATCCACCTGAAAGCACCCGGCACCACGCGCACTTGAGATACCAACCTTGGGGGAAATCGGTCATAACGGGATGGTCCGCACCTGCACCCGATACGTCCCATATTTGCAGCCGCCGTCCACTGCTGCGCGCTGCTCCTCGCAGCATGTCTAAAAAATCTGCCTGGCTCAGCAAGCCGCTGCACGAACAGGTAAGCAAAAGCCCCCCCGATTTGATGACGGACATGCCAAGCTTATTAAGATCAAAATAAGCCTTGCGGCCCTCATCAAACCCGTCGCGATC
>JAKAYZ010000400.1 GCA_021816165.1 Planctomycetota bacterium
TTCATCGTCACTTTGGGCTCGGTGTTCTTGGTCAGCAGTTCCACGCGGTCTGGAGCCGAGCATTGCAGTTCCCGTGTATCTTCGATGAGCACGACACGCTGACATTGAAATTCCGGTTCGTGCAGGATGGCGTTGACCAGTGTGGTCTTGCCGGAGCCAGCGCCACCGGCGACAAGAATATTTTTTCGCTGGGCAAGGGCGTTGCGAATAGTCTGTGCCCATTCTGCCGCCAATACGCCGCTGGCCCCGTAATCATCGAGCGTGAAGATGACCGTGGGCCTTTCACGGATGGAAAACGTCGGCTTGTCCACCAGCGGCGGCAATAACCCCTGGAACCGTTCGCCGGATTGCGGCAGAACACCGGCAAGGGCTGGGTAATCTGGGCTTACGTTTCATTCATGTGTGAAGCCAACAACCGGACCACCGTTTCGGCGGCGGTGGCGGCAATCTGGCCCAGTCGCTGACGCCCTTTGACAATCACATCCACCCACAAGCTGCCGTCTGGGTTGGCCATGATCTCGGCCACGTCGGGACCTGCCAACGCCACGGCAATCACCGGGTCCAAGGCATGATTCAGACTGTCGCTGTGGCGCTGCTGGACGATATTAATCATTCGTATTCTCCTGTTTGGCTGGATCGGTGTGTGGATCGCTGCGAATCATAAGGATCATCGGTCGCCGCATCCGGGAACAATGCCGGGACCTCAATGTCGGCCCCATGCTGTCGGGTGGCGGCCCGATGGCACCCATTCGGCAACGGCCTCGAATCGTCCTTACCACCGTTGGACGGGATCGCCGCGCCATTTGGTGCCGCCTTGCCGTGGCTCGGCGGACCTGACCGCTGTGTTGTGGTGGATTCCGTGGCGGAATCACCCGGTTGCTCTGAGGGTGAACCGTCTGCCTCGGTCGGGATCTGCACAGTGTCATCGGCTATGTGACACCGGCCAATAAATTGGCCGGCAGGCAGGAGGTGATATTCCAGAAGCGGGACCAGAAACTGGCCGCCGCGAGAGAACTGCGTCGCCAGCGACGCGCCGATGCAGTGAAAATCGACAAAGCCGCAGAATCAGCCAAACCACCGGTATCCTGCGGGATGCCGACTCCAAGTGCATAATCCAATTGACCGGTGAAACAGACGCGAGCGATGGAGGCGTCGAACTCGCCAGGGACAACCGGCTGGATACGCGACGAACCGGCAAGCCGCTGATTCAGAGCGTCTTCCCCATGCCTCAAAAAAGCGCAGGCTTCAAAAGCCCGTAGTCCCTTAGGCACCGGGACTATTCCTCCTGTTCAGGCCGAACCAGTACACAATCGCTTTTGGCAATGCCTCAAGCGCATAAAACTTCCTCCAAGGCAGGACGGGTGCGGGATGCTGCGCCCCAAGCGTCCGGTTAGGCCATGATTCTGCCATAAAAAATTAATATCAATGCACCGCTTCCGGCATTGCGGCCTTACCGTAGCCCATCGAGCCATTCGCGGAGGCATTTCTGGCCGGCCGCACCTGCCGCTGCCGCGTATTTCGCGCATTGATCGCGAAGTTGCGGAACCGTCACACCCGGCGCGTGGGATATTTCCGCAGCATGCCCGATGAGCCACCGTTCAAATCCGGCTCCATCGTTCTCCGGGTGAAATTGAAACCCTAATAAATTCCTTCCCACGGCAAACGCCTGATTGGGGCAGATGTTTGTAGAGGCAAGGCGTACGGCACCCGCAGGCAGATCAAGCATATCCCCATGCCAATGAAGCACGGGTACGTCGGAAAGATGCCGAAGCGGCCCATCGCGCCCAGCGTCTGAAAGCTCAACGCGTGCCCAGCCGATTTCCTTCTGTGGCCCGGGGCGAACGTCAGCCCCCAGCGCCCACGCCATAAGCTGGGCCCCAAGGCAGATACCCAACGTCGCGCGATTGGCTGCCATCCTACGCTTCAGAACGGCCAGTTCTTGGTCCAGAAACGGATAAATGGTGTGCTCATAAACGCCTATCGGCCCACCAAGCACGATCAGCAGTTCTGTGTCCATGCCGACTTGCGCATCGATATCGTCCAAGCCAACATCCACATAATGAACCTGATAATTTCTCTCGGCAAGGGGAAGGCTCAACGACCCAAGGTCTTCAAAATGCACATGGCGTAAGACGGTGGTGCGACGCATGATGCCCTTTCCGCTGATAATGCCTTCGGCCATTTTCGTTCGCGGCCGAAGGCGGTGTTCCGCAATGATAGACGGGTAAATTTACCCTGCCAAATTGGCCAAATTGAAACACTCCATGGCGGCAGAAGTATGCATGTGTTTTCATTTCCGCTGCGCGATGACATCCATTCGGCGGTAAGATGGCAATTGGGTGTGGCAAAATGTTATCCATGGAATAGAAGCAATGGCACAAAAATCAACGCCGTTAAATCGGCGCGTGCTCAACAGCAAGATTGCAGCATTGGCGGGAAGCATGATGGTGTACCGCCGGGCGACCCGTGCAATGGCCAACCAACAGCGCAACGTTGCCGTGACAAATCGCAAAGTGGAAATCGATCAGCGCGGCGGCCATATCGCCGTGCTCAATGAGTTGGGTATGGCCATTCACCCGCACCTTTTCGGGGCGAACAATGCCTGGTGCTTTGTGACATCTGAACAATTCGGTGCGTTCTGCCGCAGCCTTCGCCGTCATGCGGGCGTCACCCTCCTGCGCTATCCCGGTGGTTTTGAATCTGAGAGTTATAACTGGGGAAGCAACACGCTTAACCCCCGGTATCGGCACTTTCCCAAACATCCCGGGGCCACGCCTCAACAGGCCATCGCGGCCATGGGGGCAGGTAATGTCAGCTTTGTTCTGCGCACGGTTGATGCATTCCGGGCCAATACACCTGCGGCCTTTAATCATTGGGCCAATATCGCCGCCGATCTCGTCACCCAGTACGGGGCTGAGGTGCACGATTGGGAAATTGGCAACGAATGGTATCACCTTGGCGGCGTGGTCAAACACTACGATGCGTTTCTGAGACGCTACGCCCGTCTGGTGGCTCATTTTGTGCCGATTGTTCGTCGCGCCGCCACGCTTGCGGGCCATCGCATCCATCTTTACATATCTCTCAATTGGGCGCAACCGCACGATGTAACCGTCATGCGAAAGGTGATTCCGCCAGGTGTGTGGTCACAAATCGACGGATTTAATATTCATGCCTATTCCGGCTTTGCACCCAAAAAGCGAAAGTACTATACGGCACCATCCATCGACGAAATCGCACCGCGCATTGCACTCTTGCAGCATTTGACG
>JAKAYZ010000401.1 GCA_021816165.1 Planctomycetota bacterium
GGGCGACGAACACGCGGCAGCGGAAATGAGCGAGGCGATGGCGGCACTCCCCCCGGTCTGACTGCGGACTGCATCCAAAAAAATATAATCCCGGGAGTTTCAAGATGACAGAGCGATTTAAGCTCGCATTTTCCACCAACGCCTTCAGCCGCCATTCGCTGGAATCCGCGATCAATTGCATTGCGGCGTGCGGATACGCGGGCGTGGAGATTCTGGCGGATAAACCGCATCTTTATCCGGATCGGTTTTCACCCCGCCGCGCGGCAAAGATACAAGCGGTGCTTTCGCGCAAGGGGCTGGCGATCAGCAATATCAACGCGAATTGTACCTTCGGCTATTGGAAAGATGCGCCGCCGGAGCCATTTTTTGAACCGTCGCTTATATCCCCGGTGCGGCAATACCGGGCGGTGCGGGCGGAAATGATCGCCAATACATTGCGGTACGCCCATGCGCTGGGGGCGGCCAATATCAGCATCACCAGCGGCAAAGCCTTGCCGACGGTGCCGCCGGACAAAGCGCGGCGGCAATTAAAGGAATCACTGAAACCGCTGCTGGACCTGGCGCATAAATTGAATGTGCGCATCGGGATCGAATCTGAACCGGGTCTGTTGATTGAATGGGCCGCCGAATTGGCGGAACTTATCTCGGTCATGGGCAGTCCGCTGCTGGGGGCAAACCTGGACATCGGCCACAGCGTGGTGATTGGTGAGCCGCTGGGGCACACACTGCGGTTACTGCGCGGCCGGATATGGAACTGTCACATTGAGGATCTTGTGGGTCGCAAGCATTACCACCTTATTCCGGGTCGGGGAAATCTGAATTGGGCAGGGCTTAAACGGCAGTTGGCGGTGACCCGATACCCGCATTTTCTTACGGTGGAGTTGTATACCTGCCCGGACAAGCCGCGGCAGGCGGCGAAGGAAAGCATGGCATTCTTAAAACCAATATTCAGCGCCCAGCAGGCAGTCACGCCAACCAAGCCGGAGCCGGCTTAACCGCGCACCGGGATGGCGGGGTGGGAAAACCCAGGGGCGGGTTAATTTTTACGGCGGCTGTTTTTGGCGGAACGGCGTCCATTTTTTTTGCCGTTAAGCGTCACAGCGGGTAACTCCGGCTGTTGAATAATTTCATGGCGGACCTGCGGGATCGGACCATAGCGCGTCCCTTCGGGTGAAAGCTGGCGATTGGCGGCCAAACCGGCAAAACCGGAACCTGCCGGTGTCCAGCAGCGGCCGCGCTCCGATTCAAGAATGATCTCACAGGCTTCCAGCGGGCTGTCGGTCAGGCGGAAGATATTCATATCTTCCGGGCTGATGGTTTTATGGTCGATAGCCATGGTATTTTTCAGCCAGTCCACCAGGCCGGACCAGAACTGAACGCCGACGAGCACAACGGGGCGAGGGTCTATTTTCATGGTTTGAATAAGGGTGAGAATTTCAAAGCATTCATCCATCGTTCCAAAACCGCCGGGGAAGCAGACAATGGCATGGGCATATTTGACAAACATGGTTTTACGGACAAAAAAGTAATGGTGATTCAGGCTGATGGTCTGGTATTGATTGGCGTGCTGTTCGGAAGGCAGGCTGATATTTAGGCCTACGGATACACCGCCGGCGTCGCGGGCACCGGAATTGGCCGCTTCCATGATGCCGGGTCCGCCGCCGGTAATAACGGCAAGCTTGCGACGGGCGAGCATGGCGCCCAATTCGCGTGCTTTGCGGTAGTCGGCGTGGGTGCGGGAGGTGCGGGCGGACCCAAAAATCGTGACCGCCGGACCAAGATTGGCCAGAGCTTCAAACCCTTCCACAAATTCCGCCATGATTCTGAAAACGCGCCACATGTCGCGGGCGGTGGGATCAATGGGGTTGAGCGGGTCTTTTTCATAAAGCATGCGAGGAATCCTCCAGGGCCGTCGGCCGGTGCATTTCCGGTCAATTAATCCGGACATCCTATCCGATATTAATGTATCCGATTTATCGGACGAAGTGTGTGAGGTTCTGCATAATATTCAGCCTGATAAATCAAGGGCCGGCCCGGGGCCATCAGGCATGAGGTGAATCATCGGCCTGTTCCTGAGCTTCCGGCGGTGAGGATCGGGGGGAAGCGGGTGCGGACGGAGTTTCAGGCGGGTTGGCGGCGGCATCCGGCCGCGGCTGGGCGGCGCTGCGGGGCAGCATGATGCGGAAGGTGGTGCCCTTTCCCGGATCACTTTCAAAATGAATGGTGCCGCCGGCGCCGCTGATGACCTTGCGAACCAAGGCAAGGCCCAAACCACTGCCGCGCGGTTTGGTGGTGAAGAACGGTTCAAAGATGCGGTCGTGCAAGGCGGGATCAATGCCGCCGCCGTTGTCACGCACCAGCAACAGAGCGCTATCCGCCTCGGCCACGGTGGAGACCACGAGCGTGCCGCCGCGCGGCATGGCATCCTGCGCATTGGCACACAAATTAAGCAGCACCTGGCGGAGTTCATCGGCACCGATGGCCACCTGCACGTCGGCCGGTTCCAGGTGGGTGATCACGCGGATGGATTGACTTTCCATCGCGGAACGAAGGAAATCCAGAGCCTCGGCGACCACGGTGTTTATGGAGGCATCACGGGCATCGGTGATAATCTGGGTGCGCTGCAGAAAATCGTCGAGCATCAGATCCAGGCGGCGCACTTCACGTTCGCAGGCGTGGGTCATTTCGACCTGGCGGGATGGATCCGGTGAAGGTTCCTCCACCAGGCTGCGCAGGAAATGCAGATTGAAGCGGAGCGCGGTGAGCGGCGAGCGAACTTCGTGCGCCAGAACCGAGGCCAGCATTCCCCGTTCGCTCAGCAGGCTGGTACGGGCGCGGAGAGTCTGGGCGTATTGTTGACGGGCATAGTTGAAACGGCGCATCACCAGAATAAAAAGCAGAGCCAGCACGCCCATGCCGCCGGCGGCAATGACCAGGGCTGTAAGAATGGACGGCCGCACGGCACGTGCGAACCGGCGTGCCAGGAGGTCGGCGTCCAGGCCCATGCTCAGGTAACCGTGAAACGGCCGCGGACGACCGGCACTGCCGTTGGAGAAATTAAAGCGAAGCGTGCAGTCGATGAATCTGCCCGACTGGGTCCAGGGAAGACGGCCGATACTGCGAAATGGCGATGCACCCTCGACGGAAGGCGCCGCCCATGCCTGCGGCTTTAGAACATGATCCACCTGCGGTTGAATAAGAACAAACCCCGCCCCTGTGCGGACAGCCAGCAGCGCCACATCGCCGTTGGTGTTCCAG
>JAKAYZ010000402.1 GCA_021816165.1 Planctomycetota bacterium
TGCGGGAAAATATTTGTATCCCACAACCCCAAGGTCGTCGTTGCGCAGCGGCATGACACGCTGGGTGGGAAGCACCTTAATCTGGGTCGGCTCGCCCCGCCAGTCATCCTCCAAAAGCCAGTACGCCCCACCGAAAACCTCCATGTACACGCCGGTCATATATCGCAACTGGTAGCCGCCGAGGCCATCGTTGTCGCGATCCAGCAGGTCCAGTAAGGGATGATTTAGTACTTCTGTAATGGAACTGGCCTGCCGCACGCGGTTGCCCAGATGCGGATGATGTTTAAGCCGCGCGGTGGTGCGGGCATCGGCCGCGCGGTGGTGCGGGCATCGGCCGCCCGCGCTGGCCCGCCGGCGGTGTGGTCGATGGCATAAAGCCGCAGGGGCACCCGGGCGACTGCGGCGGCATTCCAGTTGACGCAGGTGTAGACGATGTCGTTGGTTAAAAATTCCAGCATAAGCTGGGCATCGGATGGAATGGGGCGTCCGGCGGTGTTCGTGATCAGCGGGCTGCTGATACCCACCCAGAAGTCACCCAGCGATTTATCCACCTGTTCCATCGCTGCGCTATAGGAGCCGGGCCTGGCAATAAACCGCTGGCTATTGGTGCGTCGGGATCTTCATTGGCCCGGCACCCGCCTGCGGATGGTGCCAGGGGATGACCTTGCCCGGGCGCAGCAAACGCATCAGCGGCTGCGGTGCCATCGGCAGTTGCTGCCATGGCAATTTAATACGTTGCCATGGCACCGGCGGGCCGGCCAGACGCCGGGCCGCAACCCCATACGACGCCGACAAGGCATTGCCCGATCCACGAATATGGGTCGTCGATGCCCCGTGTAAAAAGGCGAACAGGCTGGCCCGATGCGATCGACTGATAATACGATTATCCAGCAGTATTAAATGAGCACCCGGTGCCGACAGGACAAAAGCCGCCGTGGGGTAGGGCGTGACAATGGTATTGTGTACAAAGTAAAGTGTGCCGGTGTGGTTGCTACCGCCATCACTGCCGAAATTGACAACCTCATGGTTGCCGGACATGGACCGCCTTTTAATAATGATGCAGCCCAGCACCACCGCGTCACTGTGGGGTTGGTCGGTATCGCCCCGGGCATCGACAAGGTCAATTTCACGATTGGCCGCCCCATGAATCATGCAGTATTCCACCCACGTAATATGGGCGCGGCTTTTAATATTGTGGCCGGTCAGGCTTCTGGCGATATCACACTTACTTATCACCACGCTGGTTCCACCCAGATAAAGGTTGTGGTTGTAACCCGCGTGCTGAAGTGAGCCGTTATTGGCTATGTGGCAATTATTAATTAACTGAAATGCCCCGGTGCGGCGGGAAAAGCTGCCGTTACTCATAATGCCCATATCATTGCCAAAAATATGGCAGTCTAAAATGGATACATGGTTGGCGGCATTGATGCGCACCCCGGCCCCATTGGCCGACCTGTTGTGGGCACCGGTGAGTGTGAAGCCTTTCAATGTGCAGCCGCGGGCAGATGGATCAAATTGAAAGATGGCGCGGGGAATGGGCCCCCGGCCGGAATAATTAAACCCGGTGCCGTTGATTAGAACTCGTTTGCCAGGCATGGCTGATTCAATGGTCAACTGCGGCTTGTTTACCAGCACCGCCACGCGGCGATAGGCGCGGTGCTGAGGCAGCGGCCACACCTTGATGATGTCGCCGGGATCGGCGGCCCGCACCGCCGCCGCGATACTGGACCATCGATGGCCCGGGCCTACTGGTAGTACATTTGCAGATATTGCTGAAGACAGACTTACCATAAGGGCAAGCGCTGCGCCCATGCCCGGTAAAAAACGATCGGTTAAACCCATCGCCCAAGCCTCCAATCTCAAAACCCCACCATCACGGGGGGCTAAAACGGAACCTTATCCAACGGCACCGGTTTGAAATGCCCCGCGACGTTGCCGTACAGCAATTTATTTTCCGGGTTCAGCATCATGACCGGCCCGCCCGGTCTTAATTGAAAACTGGAAAGGGATACCCAGATCATAAACGGCATGGTGGTGAACTTGAAATAATACTTTTTGGTTTTCAGGTTGGCGATAACCTTGTATTCGGTATTGTAGGTATTAAAGCCCTCCATCGCCTGATACGGTGCCCCGATGGGTACGGCCACATTATTAAGTACCGAATTCATCTCCAGTATGGCCCGGAGATTATCCTTCGGCGGGGGCAGCATGTTGACGTAATACGATGCACGAACAAAGCGATCCAGAGGATTGACATTGCCCGGCAGAGGCATATCCCGATTGGGGTTGGTAAAGTTGAACTTTTTCAGGTTGGCAAGCTGCTCGGGAAAGGCCGGCGCGTTGGTCAGGACCCGGTAAGATGCGCTCCGATAAGCGTGCAGCCTGCCATGGTAATATTCCAGCACGGCGCAGTCGCCACGAGGACCGGCAATATGCAGATGCACGTGCGCCTTTTTTCCCCGGGCCTCAAAATCAACCAATTGAATGTGACGCATCAATTGCACGGCCTGTTTAACCGTCGCCGCCTCATCGAGCAGGTACTGCACCCACAATCCGACTTGCAGTCCCTTTATCTTTTCATTACGCCGTCCATAGTCGCTGTCAAAATAATTGGCCGATATATTAAGACCCTGCGAATTAATACCATCCACGGCCCCCATGCCATAAACCGATATCACCATAGAGCCATACCGGGAAGTCCACTTAACCGTGCGCCCCTTGACGATGCGTTTGCCCAGCAGCATGCCACCATCCCGCCCGATGCCGGCGGGAAAAACGTAAATTCGCGCCTCGGTGCTGGTGTACCAGTCCATGGTGCGGCCGGTGATTTCTCCCAATTTGGTCTGCCACGCAATGCTGGTGCATCCGCATACATGCAGGGCCGGTAGAAGAACCATTGCAGATGTGAATAGCCACGCCAGTAAAAATGCCCGCGACCGCGAAAGGTATTTCATTATTTTTCTCCACTTTAGAACGGTGGGGCTTTGCCGGCCTGGCGTCCTGGCCGCCGCACGCCCGCTTATCCATTACCCTAACCCTGTCCGCACGGGATGGTCAAGTGCGAAGGTTGAGTTAGGTGGCGATCTCTCCGGGTACCGCGGCCTCACCCGCTTAAGCGCCTCGGGAATGTGCCGGGAAACGTGGAAAAAAGTCCGCTTTTCGGCGATTTCAGCTCCGCCTGGAGAATTGGCTACGCCCGTTGCGGCATACTGAATTAAATCAACGGATGCACCGGCATCCGCCGCGCCCGGCGTT
>JAKAYZ010000403.1 GCA_021816165.1 Planctomycetota bacterium
CGCAGGCACTGGAGGCTAGACTCTGTGCCCAACAGTATGAGGGAGGCAGACGGGTGGTTGAAAGCGGGCTTCGAGGCATAAAGTGAAACCATGTTCGTTTGATCATATTCGCCGGGTTACGCTTTCGCGTTGGGTGCTGCGCGGCGAGCGTGAATTTCGCGGCGGAGTCTCAACCGATAGCCGTCAGATTCACGAGGGCGATCTGTTTGTGGCCATCAGGGGTGATAAGTTTAATGGCAACCAATTTGTCATGCAGGCAGTTTCAGCCGGTGCATCCGGCGTGTTGATTGATCAAACCCTCGATGCCGATGTACTCGCTGAATTACAACGCACCTCCGCCACCATCATGCAGACCGATCAATCGGTGCGGGCGTTAGGGCGACTGGCGGCATCATATCGACGGGATATGCGTGCGAAAGTAATTGCTGTAGGCGGGTCCAACGGTAAAACCACCACCAAGCAGATTATTCATTCGCTGCTGGCACAAAAATTCTGTGGGATTGCCAGCCCTAAAAGTTTTAACAATAACATCGGGCTGCCGTTGACGCTCCTTTCCGTCGAGCCGCACCACGATTACGTGGTCCTGGAGGTGGGTACCAACGCCCCGGGCGAGGTAGCGGCTTTAGGGGCGCTGGCAAATCCCGATATGGCTGTCATCACGGGTGTGGGTTTGGAGCATCTCGAGCAACTGGTGGATTTAAATTCGGTCGCGGTTGAGGAAGCATCACTCGCACGCTTCACAGCCGATGATGGTATGCTGTTTTTTAATAAATCTTCGCCCGAACTGCTCAATGCTCTGCGACTGAATAAAACGCCGCGTGTGACGGTGGGTTTCCCGGGCCTTGGTGCGGATATCGAAGTAACCCGACTGCGGCAGGATATCACCGGCATCAGCTTTGAAATTAATGGACGGTCGGAATTTCATACGGCGTTGCTGGGGCGGCATAATGCCGTCAATGCGGCGTTGGCCATCGGTGTGGCGCGGCGCATGGGGCTTTCCGAGGACGACATACGCGCAGGCTTGGCGGCGGTGAAGGCCGTTCCCATGCGTCTTGAGCCACAGACTCTCGGGACGCATTGGGTGCTTAACGACGCCTACAACGCCAACCCTTCCAGTACCGAGGTTGCCCTGCGGACGTTTGCCGAATTGGTGCTGCCGATCGTCAATCGTCGGCACCCGCGAAAAGTGGTAGTGTTGGCCGACATGCTTGAACTCGGCACCAGTGCCGGCGAGCACCATCTGCGCATGGGGCAACTTGCCGCCGAATTAAAGCTCGATGCGCTGGTTGCCATCGGATCGCTGGCAAGTTGGGCGGCCATTGGTGCCGAAAAATGCGGCTTGACCACTTTTCATTATCCGGATGTTCAAAGGGCTGTCGATAATCAGGATCGATGGCTGCATACCGGTGATGCGCTCCTGCTCAAGGGATCGCGCGGCATGCACCTGGAGAATTTGGTCAAGGGATTGTCCGTCGGTCGGTTGCCGCAAACCGTCGATTACGCTTGACAGGGAGGTCAGCGTTTATGCTTTACTGGCTTTACCATTTTTTGGAACTGCACCATGTGATCAGCAGCGGTTCGTCGCTCGATGTGGTGATATTCCGTTCGGCCATGTCCGTCATATCAGGCTTTCTGATTGTATTATTTGCTGGCGGGCCGGTAATACGCTGGCTCAAAAAACAAAAGCTGGGCGACCAGCCGGAATTCAACAACGAAAAGCTCAACGCCATGACCGCCGCTAAGGCCGATACGCCCACCATGGGGGGGCTGCTCATCATCGGCAGTATCATCATTTCGACGCTGCTCTTCGCCCGGCTGGATAATTTTTATGTCCGTATGGGGCTGGTGTGTCTGATCTATCTTGGCGGTGTGGGGGCCGTGGATGATTGGTTAAAACTTACCGCCAAACGGCGCACGCCCGGATCGCGTGATGGTTTTTTCTGGTGGGAAAAACTGCTCTTTCAGATCGGGCTAGGCATGATCCTGGCGTTTTTCATATACCACCATGGAAATTACCACCAGGCCCATTATTTAAATTGGCCCCTGCTCCCCCGCGATATCGTTCTGCCCGCGTGGCTTTTCTCCATCCTCACCATCTGCGTAATCGCCGGCACCAGCAACGCTGTCAATTTCACCGACGGTATGGATGGTCTGGCCAGTGGCTGTATGGCGATTGTGGCGTTTGGCTTTATGATTCTCGCCTACGTCACCGGTGATGCACGCTGGGCTGCCACGCTGGATTTCAATCACATCCGTCATTCAGGCGAACTTGCCGTCATTTGTGGAGCCATGACTGGGTCGTGTCTTGGTTTTCTTTGGTACAACTGCAATCCCGCTTCCGTATTTATGGGGGATACCGGTTCGCTGCCACTTGGGGGGGTAATCGGTTATGTCGCGGTCGTCATTCGGCAGGAGCCGATGTTGTTTCTGGTTGGTGGCATCTTTGTTATCGAGCTTATGAGCGTGGTGCTGCAAGTATCCGTCTTCAAAGCCACCCGCGGAAAGCGAATTTTTCGCTGTGCGCCCATCCACCACCATTTCCACATGGCGGGTTGGAGCGAACCACAAGTGGTGGTGAGGTTTTGGCTGCTTTCTGCCCTGTTTGCCGCCGGGGCGTTGGCTTTGGTGAAGTTGCGGTAAATTTTATGCTTAAATTGGGCATAAATGGACGAAAAAAGAAAATGTGCGTATGCGTTATCGGCCGGATGCCAACGTTACTATACTGTTCTCCGGCGTTCGCATGAAAGCAATGTGGACGGTATTTTATGCAGCCATGGATGGCTCATATATCGATGCACATGGATGGTGCGGTGACCTGCCCGTGTGCCCGGTACGGCTGGCTGACTATTTGTTGAACGGGTGAAAAAAATGTCCGCAAGTAAACCTGCAATTCGTTGGCCCACCCTTACACGTTGGCCGGGACGGCAAGGGGGTAAATCCTCCGGAATCGTCGCCGGTAAAATCGTCAAAGGCCTGAGGTTTTCATTACGGCCGGTGTCTCTGGAATTGGATCGCGTCCTTTTAATCGTGGTTCTCGCGCTGCTGGGCATCGGACTGCTGATGGTCCAAAGTGCCCAGAGCCGGGTGGTTAACAGCCCGCACGATTTTCTCGTGCATTTTTTCTTCAACATCAGCGGGCTTCATGTACTGCTGGCGGTCGTGTTGATGTTGGTGCTGTGGCGGATGGACTATCGGCGTCTACTGGGGCGCAACCTGTGGGCATCGCCCGCCACT
>JAKAYZ010000404.1 GCA_021816165.1 Planctomycetota bacterium
ATCGCAGGTTGTGGCGAGCTCCATCAAGGCCGACAAACGAGCTTGGATGCGTGGCACGCAATGGCACCGGGATATCCAAATGCACCTGCTGATAATTCACTCACACGCTGAAGACTTCCCTAACTCAGGCAGCGTCGTCAATGCGTTGACTCGCTTCCACCAGCGAATAAGCAGGAAAAAGATTTTCCGAAATGTCCGCTCCTTGGTCAGCATCGCCGCGGATATAGCCTACGGCAGCCCGAGAGCTTTGCCATTATGCGCGGCGATCATCAGCAAGCTCCTGACCGCAATTGACAGCGAGGCCGATCGGATTGTTCTCATCGAAAAAATCCACGCCAAGCTAAGCCAAATGCCTAATACCGGCCATATGGAGGTATGGCTCCAACGGATAAGCCACCCCTACCGGCAAGAACACAATGATTATAAGGAGACGCTCTGTAAAATCGTGGACGGCCTCGACCGCGGGTTGTGGCGCAACGAATGGATCACCTGCAAGAAGCTGAGGGCGGCACTTGACCGCTCAAAAATTGTCGACAAGCCCAAGCTCGACGCGATCAAGCCGGTCATTGAGCCCGAGGAAATAGCACTTTTTAATCGCAAATGGCACCCCTATTATTGAGCAAGGGTCCATGCCGTCAGATTGGCGATCTGGATTTTCCACCTATCGTTGTCCGGTGATAATCCCGCCTCATCGCCGTGCGCGGAAGACGAGACCTACCCGAGTTGCAATCGCCGGTTCTTCCTGTACGCCTAAGGTCGACGGCGCGGACGGATTTTTGCACACGCACAAATTCGGATCAATAACATACCGTCGCCAGATCGCCGGTCCGGCGCAGCTCGCCAAGTGCCCTCCGCCAAGTTTCGCTGCCTTTCGCCAAGCCGCTCTCAAGCCCGAATATCCGGCGTATTTCAGCGCCCGCGGCCTCGGGATCGTCGGTAAGTACGGCATTGCCGACAAATTAAAACGGACCGGATCCGCAGTTGATCATATCCTCATGCAGCCACGCCTGACGGCGATGCATCGCGTAGATAGTGTCCAGCAGATCAGGCCTCGGGTGTGTCATCTGTTCATTACCAATGGTGCGCGTGTCAGGTATTGGAATGCGTTCATCGGGCGGCTGGGGCAGAAAAAGATGGCCAAACGGCACGTGAGTCGCTATAGGACATCGCAACTCCCCTTGCGGTCATTAATACTACGCGCAATTGCAACGGAAATCAGGTAGCACAGATGGGATCGATACGCCGATGGCTGGCAAAATAGCCGAAAATTGAGGCTTCGGCACATCCATCGCCTGAACGCAGGACATCAAAAAGGCCGGAGTGGGATTCGAACCCACGACAAGCGGATTTGCAATCCGCCCCCTTAGTCCACTCGGGCATCCGGCCGCAAAACATCATCCTATGGGCACTTGGCGACATACTCAAGCCACGCCGCAGCGCTCCCATGATGTCAAAGTTACAAAAGCTGCTATCAGGGCAAAGTGGTTGAACCCATCAGATAGCGGTCGCATTCCCGCGCCGCACCACGCCCCTCATTGATTGCCCAGACCACCAGACTTTGACCGCGGCGACAATCGCCGGCCGCAAACACACCTTCGACGGAAGTATTAAATTTACCGTAATCCGCGGCAAAATTGCTGCGCTGATCGGTCTTGAGCCCCAACTCCTTGGCCAAAGTGTCCTCCGGCCCCAGAAAGCCCATCGCCAGCAGCACCAGGTCCGCCGGCCATTCTTCCTCGCTACCGGGAATCTCCGCCATCGTCACCTTGCCGTTGTTATTTTCCCATTTGACACGGACGGTTTTAATGGCCCGCACGGCCCCGTTCTCATCACCCATAAATTCTTTGGTCAAGATGGTAAATTCGCGCGGGTCCCGGCCAAATGTCGTCCGCACTTCCTCGTGCCCGTAGTCCACCCGATAAATTCGAGGCCACTGTGGCCACGGGTTATCCGCCGCGCGCGAGGCGGGTGGTTTGGCCAGCAGTTCAAAATTCACCAGGCTTTTGCAGCCATGCCGCATGGAGGTGCCAATGCAGTCATTACCGGTGTCGCCGCCGCCAATCACAACCACATGCTTGTCCTTGGCGCTGATGTAGCCGCCGTCGGAATGATTGGAATCAAGCAGACTTTTGGTGTTGGCGTGGAGAAATTCCATGGCAAAGTGAACACCCGAAAGCCCGCGGCCGGGAACGGGCAAATCACGGGGTTTGGTGGCACCGCAGGCAAGAATGATGGCGTCAAATTTATGCAGCAGATCATGAATGCTGATATCCCTGCCCACATGGACGCCGGTAATAAATTCAATACCTTCCTGTTCCATGATGGACAAACGGCGTTGCACCACCGCCTTTTTATCCAGCTTCATATTCGGTATGCCGTACATCAGCAGCCCGCCGATACGGTCCGAACGCTCATAAACCGTTACCTGATGGCCGGCCTTGTTAAGCTGATCGGCCGCCGCCAGACCGGCCGGTCCGGAACCAATCACCGCCACCGTTTTACCCGTGCGGTGCTCAGGCGGATGGGCCACCACCCAGCCGCTTTTCCAGGCGTGTTCAATAATTTCCTGTTCAATATTTTTAATGGCTACTGCCGGCTCATTGATACCCAGTACGCATGACCCTTCACACGGGGCCGGACACACACGTCCCGTAAATTCTGGAAAGTTATTGGTGCGCCACAGACGTTCAATGGCGTCACGCCACTGGTCTTTGTACACCAAGTCGTTCCATTCCGGAATCAAATTATTAACCGGACACGCGCTGTTGCAGAAGGGCACGCCGCAATCCATACAGCGGGCACCCTGCTGCCGCAGTTTGTCGCCCGGCAGGTGTTCATGAAATTCGCGCCAATCCAGCACACGCAGGCGGGCCGATCGATTGGGTGCCGCTTCCCGCGTATGTTCCATAAATCCGGTGGGTTTACCCATGTTGCACTTCCTCGACTACGGTGCTTTCGGCCGCTTCGCGGGCCATTTGCTGCAGAGCGCGGCGATAATCAATCGGCATCACCTTGCGGAACAGCTTCACCTTCGCCGTCCAATCTTTTAATATCGCCGCTGCCACCGTGCTGCCCGTCTGCTTCCGGTGTTCTTCAATCAGGGACTTTAGTTCAGTGATGTCGGCCGCTTCGGTCAGCGGTTCAAGTTCCACCATGGCCAGATTGCAACGGGCCAGGAACTGATCTTCGGGATCATAGACAT
>JAKAYZ010000001.1 GCA_021816165.1 Planctomycetota bacterium
AAAACCACATTCATGGCATCCAGCAGATTGGGAAGCGTGCGGAAGTTTTCGGTCATTTCAACGAGACGATTGGGGGGACAGGGTGACTGGCGCAGGGTGCTGGCGCGATCCAGGAACAGACCAGGTTCGCCGCCGCGAAATCCGTAGATGCTCTGCAGGGCGTCGCCGACGATAAAAAAGCTGCCCGGAGGCTGGATTCGACAGATTTTGGTTAAAATTTCCTGTTGCACCGGATTGATATCCTGATATTCATCGACGAGCACGTGGCGATAGCGGCGCTGAAGCTCGGCGGCGACAACACTATGGGGCTTCTGGAGAGCCTCCAGCAGGTATCGCTCTACGTCGGCAAAGCTCAGTTGGTTGGCGGCGCTCTTGAGTGTTTGAAATTCCGCGTGGACATCGGCATGGAACTTCAAGAGTGCCCGCACGATGGTGCCGATCTGCTGACTCCATTGCAGCAGCGTGGTCAGGGGAGCGGCAAACAGAGTTTTATTCAGGACGGCGAGGCGTTTTTTAAGTTCGTCATAGATGGTTGTCTTGAAATGGCGGGCCGCGTCATCGTCGGTTAGGTTGCGGGCGAAACGGATGGTTGGCCACTGAAAGCTCGTGAGTTGCTGCTGTACGGAATTCCATGCATCCTCCTGCGGGGTGTTCAACGCGGTGATGGCACCGCGAAGCTGTTCATAGAGAATGCCGATGCTGTTGTGCATTTGTCCCTTGGGATCGGCGGGCAAAGGCGGTCGGCCGACGATGGGCGCGAGATAATCCGTCAAATCCTGCATGGCGCTTTGGGCCGCCTGAAACAGCCATTGCATGGTGGCGGCATCATTGGAGGCAGCAATTTCTTCGGCATGCTGGAGCCATTGGTGTGGATCGGGTGTTAGCTCCCAGGTTTGTTCCACGCGGGCAATAACCTTTTCCAGTGCCGTCACGCTGCTGTTGGAGTAGACATCAAAGAACTGGGCGAATGTGTCCGCCTGGGCGTCGGTGCGTGTGAGCCAAAGGTCCAGCACGGTTTGCAGAGCCTGGGAAAACAGGAGATGGCTTTCATGCTCGTCAAGGATGGTGAAGGCGGGGTCGAGATTGCATTGATGGAACCAAAGCCGCAGCGTCGTGGCACAGAAGCTGTGCAGGGTGGAAATTTGGGCCTGGTCCACCAGTGCGGCCTGTTCAAGAAGACGCGGGGCATCTTGCGGGTGCGTGCGGGCCAGAGTCTGGGCGGTGGATCGCAGCAAAGTGGCAATGCGGCCGCGCATTTCGTTGGTCGCCGCGTCAGTGAAGGTGACCACGAGTAAATCATCGACACCGCATGGGTCGTGATCCTGGGTGACCAGGTTGACGCAGCGCTGGGCCAAGACGGCAGTTTTGCCGGAACCGGCCCCCGCCATGACCAGCATATCGCCATCAAGGTGTTCCATGGCCGCAGTTTGGTGTTCAGTCCAGCGCAGGCTCATAGGTCCTCCTGGATGCCGGTGGCATCATTGTTAATCAGTGTGGCCGGGCGAGGAGGTCCAAGCTGCTGGCGGATGTTGTGGTAGCGGCCGGTGAGGCGATCAAAGGGGCATGCGGACTGGAAATCGCAGTGGGTGCAGGCAGTGGTGTTGCCATCCTTAAAGGGTTGGGGTTGAATATGGCCTGCGGCAATGAGATCGGCCACGGCCAGGATCAAGTTTTGCGCGTCCAACAGGCGGTTTTCCAGTTCCTGCGGGCTTATGGATTCGTTGACCGTCTTGTGGAACTGTCCATCTTTGTTGACCTTGAGTTTAAACCACTTCGCGGATTCACCGGGGCCGGGCATGGGTTCCAACAGTGGGAAAAGTTCGCCCAGGAAAAACCCACTGGGTTTGAGGCTCTCGTAGCGCGCCGGATCTTCCGGATTGGGCGGCACGGCGGTCTTGGGGGCAAATTGCAGTGGTTGATAAAAGGCCCCAAAGGCCTGGTATGGCCCTCCATTGCCGGTGTTTTGTGATTGGTTCAATGCCAGAAGATACACCAGCAGTTGGATATTGATGCCGGCCTGGGCCTGGGTGAGTTTAAAGGTCTGTTGGCCGGACTTGTAATCCAACACGATGGCGTGGCCATCGTTGGAAACGTCGAGGCGGTCGATCTTGCCGGAAACGATGATCGATGGGATTGCAGGCGTGGCCAGACGCAGTGGAGGCAGAGCGGCGGCTGCGAGACCAAAAGCGGCTTCCACCCGGTGAGGGCGCAGTTGGCTGGTCAGGGCGGCGAGATGCTCCTTGGTGAGCAGGGCACGCAAGTTTCGCCGCACGGGTCGACGCAAGGCTTGGCTTCGCGGCGATTGGGCGAACATTTTGGTCTCAACAAGGCGGAAGGCGGCTTCAATGTCCTCTTCCAGCACGGCCATGAGGGTTTGGCGGGAACAATGTGGCCAAGGCAGTTGACCGCGGATGATCCGCGCAAAGATTTCCTGCAATGCCTGATGGTAAACCAAGCCCATGGCCAAGGCATCCATGTCGGGGGTGCGGCGTGGTTGAAGGCGCAGCGTATGGGCGAAAAAGTATTGTTGGGGACAGCGGCAAAAAGTTTCAAGTTGGCTGGCACTGATGTGCAATTCGCCGGGCTGCCGGGCTTGGGCCAGTCCGGGCAAAAGTTGACCGGGGGTGCGTTCATGCAAAGCGGCAAAGGCATGACGGGCGGCAATACGGGTGGCCGGATCCGCCTGGGTGGTCAGCCACTGGTACAAAGCCCGTGCCTGCGGCAGGGTCATGGAAGGCCATGATGGAGTGGCGGGTGCTTGGTGGGGAGTGTAGGAGCTAAGCCACCGCATCATTCCTGTCAGCAGATCATCGCGGCAGGACCAGCGCTGCAAATTGTTGTTGCCGGCATTGATTGGCACGATGGGCAGCGTTTGCCGCAAGGCCTGTACGTAGCGGGAGGCAGTAACGGGGGTGCCGGCGGAATTGACCGCGGGGTAGGAGATAATAAGTTGTCGGGTAGCACGCGTGAAGGCAACATAATCAAAAAATGGAGCTTCCAGGAGGTTCTGGCGGCTACCGCCGCCGATGGGGGCGTTGCCGGTGGAATTAAAAAGTGCGCGTTGGCGGTCATCGAGCATGGGGTCCTCGGGCAGCACCTGTGGAAAACGAGTTTCAACGAAGCCCAGCAAGATGACGGTGTGTAGTTCCGGATGGCGGGATCGATGGGCGGAACTGACCAGAACCTGATCAAGGGCTGGTGGAATCAGGCCAAGGGTAAGTGTTTCCAGCCCGGCATTGAATAATGCGGCAAAATGAGAGAGACTGCTGGTACCGGCGGCAGGCAGTTTTTCCATTACTTCCAAGAGATTGAGCACTTCCTGCCAGGCTTGCTGATGAATGAGGGCCAATTCGGGCTGGCCGTCAGCGGAAGCCTTGTCAATCCAAGCTTGCAGGGTGGAGCGAACGTGGAGCGTGGCCAGGAGGTTGCGCAGGGCATTGATTTTCTGCCCATGGCTGGTGTGAGATTGGGCGATGCTGAACCAAGCGGCCAGGTTTTGATAAAGGTTGTGGCGAATGGCATTGGCTTGCTCCAAGGCCGCCAGATCAACGGCGCTGGGAGCAGCGATGGGAGCATCTTCATCGGGTTCTGGTGCGGCCCAGAGCCATTGGCCGGAGAAATCATCGCGATCGATTCCACGGGTGAGCAGATAATTTTCCAGGATAAAAGTGTCAGGTGCAGGCAGGTCGGTCAAGCCGGTTTTCAGCAGAGCCAACCAATCGGCTTGGCGGAAGTTGTTTTGGGCCAGGTTTACCGCGCAGCGCAGCATTTCGACCAGCGGGTGGTGGGTGATGGGGCGGCGGCGGTCAATGAAGTGTGGAATGTTGTGGGCGGCGAAGATGCGACGGATGGCAGGTTCGTAGGTATCGATATCGGCAACGACCAGGCCGATGTCGCGGTAACGCCGCTTGTGGCGTGTGCTTTGTTCGTGGATAAACTCGGCGGCAGCGCGAATTTCCGATTCCGGGGTATCACATTCCCAGATGGCGGCGGTGGCCCCAGGGGGGACCAGGCTGGGAACAGAATTCTGCGTTCCTGCGGCGATGGATGGATCGGGTGGCGGCGGAGCGGCGGACCATGGAGCCGGTTGCGTATCGTCGGCGGCATCAGGGGTCAGGTTTTCAGAGCGTGGCCAGAAGAGAGTACGTGCGATGGTCCGTAAGCTCATGGCATGAGCGAAGCGATATGGTTCGGTAAGAAATACCGGAGGGGCCATGATGACACGGGCCGTAGCAAAGGCCGCCAGCAGGCGGCGGTACATCACTTCAGTACGGTGAAAAGTAGACAGCGGCTGGAGCGGCGCATCGGGAGAGCGAAAAACAGGGCTTTCGGGATCGGCCAGCAGTGTAATGTCCACACTTTGGCAGCAGTTGGCCAAGGCAGTGATTAAATTTATTTCCACCATGCTCAGGGCGCTGAAGCTGTCCAGCCACACGGAGGATGCGGCCACGGTGGCGGATTTTGAAAGACGCTCGGCAACCATTTGCGGGAGACGGTCGGGATCATACCGGCTGGCCCCCAAGCGGTTTTGCCATGCGGTCAACAGCGTGATGAAATCAGAGAGTTTGCGGTTGAGAATATCATCGGCCTGGTGGCTGGAAGTGAGCTTGCGACGGACCTGGCTAAGCGACAGGGGATCATGGCCGGCCTGCTGCAATTCGCGTAAAATGGTAGTGAGGTTGCGGAGGAAACCTGGTTGTTGGGTGAGGTGCTGGAACAGCACGAGTTTATCGTGCGATTCTTCCACGGCCTGTGCCAAAAGCAGCATCCGTGTGATACTGGAAAGGTCCAGGGTGGAGTCCAGAGCGAGTTCCGGAGCGATGCTGCGGCAAAAGCGGTTGAAGCCAAGGACTTGCACGCGAAAGGTACCGGCTTGGGCAAGGTGGGCGAGAAGTCGCTGTTCGGACATGAAGGTGGCTTGTTCGGGCACCAGCCAGAACAGCGGCGGACCGAGAGGGTCGGCCCGTGAGGCCTGGGCCAGTGCGCTGGCGCAATGGTGGGTTTTTCCGGTTCCCGCCAGACCAATAATAAAACGCGCCGCCATCAAGGTCTCCTGAACTAACAATCCACGGTAAACGGGTGTGTAAATCATCGCAAGTGTTGGCATGAATCGGGTCATTGACTTTCTGAAGGGAATCTGTTGACGGATCTGCAGCCCAACCATTTGCCGAATTCGGTGCGGAGTGTGGCCATTGAAACCAGCGGGCGCATGGGATCAGTGGCGGTGGGGCTGGGGCCGCAGCTGTTGGCCGAGAAGCAATTTACGGCGGGTATGAACCATGCGATCGAGTTGATGCCAACCATTCGCGATTTGACTTTCGCCCAAGGGTGGCAGCCACGGCAGATTCAGCAAGTGTATCTGTCCATCGGGCCGGGATCCTTTACGGGTCTGCGGATTGCGGTGATGGTGGCGCGCAGCCTGGCGCAGGCGATCGGGTGTCTGGTGGTGGCAGTGCCGACCCTGGAGGTGCTGGCTCAAAATGCACCGCCCCAGGCCCATGACTTGGCGGTAATTTTGGATGCCAAACGCGGGCAGGTCTATGCCGCCCGTTATCGCCGTGGACAAGGAGCTATGGGAACTGCGGGTGGTTGGCAATGTACAACGGGTCCGACACTTACGTCGCCGGAAGAATTCGTGCGACAATCCCCCAAGCCGCTGTATGTGCTCGGGGAGGGCGTGGACTATCACCGTGCGGCGCTGCGGGCCGGTGTGGAGGCCAGCAACGATCTCATCGAGTTGGGCCGGGAAACTTGGATTGGGCGAGCGGCGGCTGTACATGAACTCGGCTGGGCGATGGCCGGGCGCGGAATTTTTGCTGATGTGACGACGCTGGTACCGCTCTACATTCGTCTGCCGGAGGCGCAAGAATTGTGGAACCGGCGTCATGCGTCTGCGGGCAACACTCTATAGCCATTTATTGGTGGAAATTAAACGGTCCGCAGAGGCGTCGGCAACGTGCGCTGCGTCAGGTTTAACGCGTCCGATGCGGGCGGGGTGGAAACCCTCTGGGTTATGGCGGCGGTGATTCCGCTGCCGGCCCGATAGATGAGAATGGTCCATGGACCGAAGTCTTTGAGTCGGCGCTGCAAGGCATCGGTATCAAGGCCCAAGCCGCCCCGGGTTTTGATTTCCACACAGCCGGAGTGGCTGGTGGGGTGAATTTTATTTTCGGTCAGCCATCGCCTGAGATTCCGTTCTGAATAAGGCATGACATGACGAACGCCAAACGCAGTAAGGGCGGGGTGAGTTAGATGATCGGCACTGGTGATGTAACCACCGTCTAAGGTTACTGCACCACAGCCGACGCGGCGCAGCAATTCGGGGCACAGACCGCTGCGGATGACGGCCCCATCCACTTCGTAGATCCAGTTGGCCGGTGGAAAGAGCTTGGTAATGGTTTCCGGCAGGCCGGAGATGGACCATGGCAGGTGGTGGCTGGCTAGCACCGTGGCCGAGCGTGCGGTGGGGGTTAATGCGGCGGCGATTTTACCGGTCCATAAAACCGCTTGGACGGTGACACGATCTTCACTGATAAGCTCCAAATGTCCCGGCGGAAGACGGGAAAAATCGGTGGCCGGGCTTAACTTGATCGCACCATGGGGAATCTCTCGAATCAGCATTTCAATAATCGCCGGTCCCGGGAACATATCTTCGTATCTGGAAGATCGGCGTCCACGGTTGCGGCGGGCCGGATCGATATGAAATCCGGCGATCGAGTGAAGTCGTACGGGTGCCTGCCGGATGTCAGCCTGAATAACGGTGATCGGATAGCGGGCTTTGATCGCCCGGGTGTTGCATTGGGCCAGCCAGGCCCGCAAGGGATCCGCTTCGACGGCAACCACCGGGCCAGAGTGGGCCAGTCCCAGGGTGTCACCGCCGATGCTGCAGCAAGCATCCAGAATAAGCTCTCCTGGCATTGCGGCTGCGAATCGTGAGGCCTTATGTCTAGCCACGGCCAGTGATGTTGCCTGCTGGAGGGCTTCCGGCACGGCCCAAAATTCTCGGGTCTGGATGTGGGCTGCGGGAAACTTGCCGAATTCCGCCAAGGCGATTCGACGACAGCCACAAATGGTGGCGGCCGCGTGAATGTATTGCGCCGGCCATCGGTGCCGCAGGCGGGCTATGGAGGCCACGTCGATGCGTGTGGGATCGGGAAAGCCTTCCACTGCGTCCAGCAGGTCGCGGCCGGAAGATGAGGCCAGAAACTGCACCGCCGGCAGAACGCAGCCGGCATTATCGGGCAGATAATCCTCACATATCCGGTGTCCATTCATGGCTTAACCGCGGATCGGGGAAGTTTAGCCCTGATTCAGAGTGACTGCGAAGGGCGAAATATCGAATCTCAGGCTTTTTTTATTGCCTTTGGTCCAGGATCCCAGAGAATAAATCACCTGCTTGCCACTACGCTTATTGACGATGACGCGATTCATGCGGAGCAAGCCCAAATGGTGGCTCACGGTTGGCTGCGCGAGCTTAAGCTCACGGCAGAGGTCGTTGACGGAGCGATCACCGTCCGCCAGATACATCACAATTTGTAGACGGGTTTTATCCGAGAGCAACCGGAACAACGAACACAGCGAAGTCAACGCTTCTTCAGATTTGGACGCCATAGATTTCTCCATTATTAAACAACTTCGGTCCAACAATTACCCATACGCCGGGCAGGCCCGCCAGGTTCGACACGCCGAAGAAATGTTCATGGTTTTGTTTTGCTGATTGTATAACAAAATAATTCCATCTTTCCGCGGTGGGCAAATGACCCGCGTGGCCACAGTACAACTTCATCATAGGTTAATGGTTGTAGCTGTCAATGTATTGAAGGGGCCTTGTTGTTTCACAAATCCATACGTCGTTGGGGCGGCGGGCGCAGCATGCGGGGATTAAGTCCGCCGACGGCTTGGAAGCGGAGCACTAAGTGGTCACCCGACCGGGCTTGGTTGCGTTCGACGTGCCTTGGCTTGAAAAGCTGAACTCCCCCCTGGCGGGGTATGCGCGCCCGTTACGCCTTCCCCGCGGCCAAAACTTCTGCGGCGTAGGATACGAATGATTTTTTTGCGGTCCCTAATTTTTTTAAGCACACCTCATTGGCACGGGCCGAGGTTGCCGATGGCGCATAATGTGGATACCTTGATAGGTTGAAAATTTTGCCGGCGTGGCTGGAAGTCCACAAAGTCGGCGGCTTTGAAGTAGCTTGACCGAACAGGGTGTTGAAACATGAATACTGAGTTGAAAGGCAAAATAGCCATTGTCACCGGAGCGAGTGCCGGGATCGGATGGGCTATCGCGGAAGATCTGGCTGCGGCAGGAGTTAAGGTAGTGGTATCAGCGCGGCGCAAAGAGCGGCTGGAAGCCTTGGTGAAAAAAATTGCCGCCGGCGGTGGCAGCGCCCGGGCGGTGGCGGCGGATGCGGGAGACATGGGGCACATTGACCAGCTTATGCAACAAACGCAAGACTGGGCGGGGCGCCTGGATATTGTGGTTGTGAATGCGGGGCGTGGGCTGGCTGGAGGGATATTATCCAGCGATCAGAGCCAGTGGCAATCCATGTACCAGCTGAATGTGCTGGGCGCTGTATACCTGATGCGGCGGGCGGGAGAGATACTGTGCCAACAGGGCCGGGGCGATATTGTGGTGCTGGGGTCGGTTTCAGGGCATCATATTTCGCCATTCAGCGGCTTTTACGGTTCGAGCAAATGGGCGATTGCCGGTGCGGCCGAAGCGATGCGCCGCGAGGTTTGTGGGAAAGGGGTACGGGTGAGCATTGTTAAGCCGGGGATTGTGACGAGCGAATTTCAGGCTGCCGCGGGGTACGATCCGGAAAGTTTTGGGGCTTGGACCCAAAAATGGGGCGAGCCGCTGAATCCGGTGGATGTGGCCAGGGCGGTGACCTTTATTGTGTCACAGCCGGAGCGGGTGCATATCAATGAGATGGTGGTGCGGCCTACCGGACAGGATTACCCATAACCGGTCGGGTTAAGGCCCGAGATCATAGCGTAGAATGAGCGTGTTGGTTGTAGTGGATGAATTGACGAGGTTTTATGGAATCTCTGGTGCGGGTGATGAGGGGAGCCTGGCCATACCGCTGGCGGGTAATTATTGGCTTGCTGTGTGCCTTGGGCGTAGGTATGTCCTACGCTTCGGGTGTGGCGACCATGCTGCCAGTGATGAAAATTTTTATCAGCGCTGAAGGTATTCATGGTTGGGTGGACCATTGGGCGGCGCAACAGCGTTTGCATATCCGGTTCTTGAGTCTGGATGCGTCTGCGCGCAAGGACCAAATTGCATTAATTGTTACGCGTACGGACAAGGGTGTGACCAAAAGCCTGGCTGGCCTGGTACCCGGCGACCGCATTGTGGCGGTGCAACTGGCAGGGGGGGCGGGGGCTAAGGCGCAGCACAGTTCGGCGTGGAAAGGGATGGCGGCGATTCTGGCGGCCGGGCCGGCTGGGCAAAAGGTGATCCTTAACATTCAATCCGCATCGCAATTAACTCCACGATCGGTAACGGTGGTGCTGGCTCGACAAGCGTGGTGGATCCGCCAGGTGGTGCGATCCATCAACTTGTTACCCGTGGATCCGTTTACCAGCTTGTGTTGGGTGGTCATATTTTTCATCGTGCTGTGCATTGTGGGTGGGGCGTTTCGATATTTTCAGCAGTATCTGGCGATGACGGTGGCGGCGCGGATGGTCATTGACCTGCGGCGACGAGCTTATAACCGGGTGTTGCAATTGCCGGCGTCCTATTTTTCTCAAAAGGGAACCAGCGATGTCATGAGCCGGCTTACGCAGGACACCAACAACCTGACGGATGGGGTGGCGTCGCTCATGGGCAAACTGGTGCTGGAACCGGTGAAGGCGTTGTTTGTGGCGGTGGTGGCCTTGTGGGTGAATTGGGAGTTGTGTGTGGCCATGGTGCTGGTGGTGCCGGTGATCGGGCTGATCATCCGGCAGTTCAGCAAGCGTATGCGGCGTGCCAGCCAGCGCGGTCTGGAACGATGGTCGGGTATGTTGTCGATTATGCAGGAATCGCTTTCCGGGCAACGCGTGGTGAAAGCCTATACTGCGGAAGGTTACGAGCGCCGCCGGTTTGCACAGGCCAATCGGGCACTATATCAGCAGCAGCGCAAGCTTTCGCATTATGCGGCTCTTTCGCGGCCGACGATTGAAGCCATGGCGGTGGTGCTGGCCAGCGTGCCAATCTTGATTTTAGCCAAGCTGGTGCTGCAAGACAGTATCAGCAAGGAGAGTTTCTTTCTGCTGCTGGCGTGTTTTGCGGCGATTTTTGAGCCGCTGCGGAAACTTTCTGATGTGAATACGAAGCTTCAGCAGGCCAATGCGGCAGCGACGCGGATTTTTGAAATTATCGATTTGGAGCCGGAGTACGACCACAGCCGGCAGTTGCCGGCCTTGCCGCGGCATCATGAGTCGATTGAATTCCGCGCGGTGGGTTTTGAATATCCCGGGCATGACAAAACCGTACTGGATCACATCAGCTTTCGGGTACTTCATGGCCAGACGACAGCCGTGGTGGGTGGGAACGGTTCGGGTAAAACCACGCTGTTGTCGCTGCTGCCGCGGCTGTATGTTGCCACTCGGGGTCAGGTGCTCATTGATGGGGTGGACACCGCAGGGGTGACGTTGCGTTCGCTGCGTCGACAGATAGGGGTGGTTTCGCAGGATACCGTGCTGTTTGCGGATACCATTTACAACAATATCGCCTACGGGCGGCGCCATGCCACCGCAGAGCAGATTATGGATGCGGCGCGGCGCAGCTATGTTGATGATTTTGTCGCATCGATGCCGGACGGGTATCAGACGATGATCGGGCAGGATGGGGTCCGGCTTTCGGGCGGGCAGCGACAACGGCTGGCGATCGCGCGGGCCATCTTGCGCGATCCGGCGATTTTGATTCTCGATGAAGCCATGAGCCAGATCGATAACGAAAGCGAACTGAAGATAACGCTTTCGTTGCGGGATTTTATGCGCAACCGCACCACGTTTGTGATCGCCCATCGTTTGGGCACTATTACCAGTGCTGACACCATTATCTGCCTGGATGCGGGGCGGATGGTCGGCATTGGCACGCATCAGCAACTGATGGCTGTGTGTCCGGAGTACCGGCAATTGTATGAAACCCAATTCCGCCAGGTCGGATAGCCGCAGCACCGTTAGAATGGGAGAGCAGGGCTGGGTCTGCGTGCCAGGCCGCCCCAGAGCCGATCGGAGCGATGATGGCGCGTCTTCTGGAAAATACTTTGCTGGAAAGGCTGGGAGCTTTGCGCTTCACCGGGCCACGGCGCGTGGTGGGGGAGCGTGTGGGAGAGCGCCGTTCCATGCTGCGCGGCGCGAGTATGGAAATGGCGGACTTTCGGGCTTACGTGCAGGGAGATGATTTTCGATATATTGACTGGAACGCCATGGCTCGGTTTGACCAGCCGGTGGTCCGACTGTTTGTGGATCAGCGTGCGCTGCCGGTGACTATTTTGCTGGATGTGAGCGCCAGCATGGACTTTGGGGATCCCAATAAGCTAAGTTTTTCGCAGCGGTTGGCGGCGGCGTTGGGGTGGATAGGTCTGGCCCGACAGGATCAAATGACCCTGTGGGCTGTCGGTGGCGGGCCTGGAAATACCGGAAGAAAAGCCTGTTTTGTTACCAAGGCGGGTTTTTCGGGGCTGCAAGAATTTGTTCAGACTCTTAAAAGTGGAGGCAGGGCGGACTTGGCGGGAGCAGCCCGGATACTGGGCGAGCGTGGTCCGCGCGGTGGGCTTATCGTGGTGCTCAGCGATTTGCTGGATACCGCTGATGGGATGGGCCATTGGCGGCGCTTGATGGCCCAAGGTCAGGAGGTTCGCCTGCTGCAGGTTCTTTGTCCGCAGGAAATACATCCGCAACTAAGTCAGGCGGTCCGCCTTGAAGATGTGGAAACCCGGCGGCAGATCGGCGTACTGCCGAATCGCAACATGCTGCGCCAGTACGATGAGCGCCTGCAGGGTTTTCTGTTTTCCATGCGGGAGCAGTGCCGGCGCTATCGCATTCCATACGTGCTTTTGTCCAGCGCCGATGAGCTGCCATGGGTGCTCTTTGATGTTCTTACCGGTGCCGGCATTTTGCAGCGCTAGTGCTCCGTTCCAACTGCAATTGCGGGTTGATTGGTCTGCAATCGGCCAGATGCAAGGAGCCACCGGCGAGAATCCCGATGGCCATTGGGACAAACCGCTCGGGCCGGTAAGACGCCGCAGGTGGCCGGTTGCGGGCCAAGCCTGTGGGCGGGGGCGAAGCGGCCGCGAGCTTTGTCGCTCGTCGTCAGCGTATGCACCCATACGCGATCCTCCTCGCTTCGCGCCCACGGCCGCTTGGCCTCCCGTCAGCCCGCAATTGCAGTTGGAACGGAGCACTGGAAAATATGTGAAAATTATTAAATTTTATTATTGCGGCTGATAATGTGTGGTCGATAAACGCCTATAGGTGCGTATGCAAGTGTGAATACGTTTTTGGTCGAGATGGTGGCTCGCTGAAAAGGTATCACCTTCAAGCCACGGGTGCAGCGCACGCAACGACCGAAGGAGTGAGAAGGTATGCCGGAGTCGGCGACGTGAGCTGGAACGTCGGCTGACCTTGAAAATGTTTTCCAGCGTCTTTCCACTCCATGGAAAGGAGGTGATACATGATGGCTGCCAAGAAATCAAAATCCAGCAAGAGTACCAAGAAATCAGCGAAAAAGAGTACCAAAAAATCGGGACGTCGCTGAGACTTTTGCACCGTGGCCGCGGTTGGTCTGCGGCTACGTGAATCGCGACCGCCACCCCAAGGCTGGTCTTGGGGCTGGTTGGTTGCGAAACAAACATCGGGCGGATGCAGGCATTGGTGCCTGTCATACGCTGGAACCCGCCGATTGCGGCGGGTTTTTCATGCGCGGTTGGCAGTTTTCTGCACGGTTCTGGCAGAACCTTGAGCCACCACGCCCAAGAGCATCGGTTTGGTGGCACCCGTGACCTGCGGCAGATTGGCGGGTACGCCGTCAAGCGTGTCTGCTCCAAGCATCGCAAAGGCCATGGCTTCTCTGGCTTTATTGGCAATTCCCAACTGATCCATGGGTAGCACGGTGTGGCAGCCAAGCTCCGCCAGGTCCGCAGTTAGAAAACGCATGAGTTCCGGATTGTGCAACCCACCACCGCCAATAATCACTTCATCAGGAATCCGGGGCAGGAAGCGGTGATAGGCGTCGGCAATGCTCCAGGCGGTGAGAGCGGTAAGGGTGGCGGCGAGATCGCAGATTCTCTTCCCATTGGCCCGAGTGAGAACGTCTTCCACAAAAGTCTCGCCGAAAACCTCGCGCCCCGTACTTTTGGGTGGCCGCACCGAAAAGTAGCGGTGGGCCTGGAGTTGAGTGAAAAGGCTCTTATCCACCCGGCCTTGTCTGGCGATGCGGCCGTTGGTATCGCATCTTTGGTGGCCGCCGGTGGCGATGGAAATAAGTGCGTCAATGGCCATATTGCCCGGACCCGTGTCAAAGGCCAGCACATCGGAGAAACCGTGGCCGGGCGGTAAATAGGTGACATTGGCAATACCGCCGATGTTCTGAATGGCTCGGGCTTTTCTGGCATCGCGTAGGAGAATCGCATCGGTCCAGGGGACCAAGGGGGCACCGTGGCCGCCGACGGCCATATCCGAACTGCGAAAATTGCCGATAGTTTGGATTCCTGTGCGTGCCGCGATGACTGCCACGTCGCCCAGTTGAAGAGTGGATCCTGTGCGACGGCCACGCTGCGGGGGCAGGTGGCAGATGGTTTGGCCGTGCGAGGCGACAGCGGTAACGCGATGCGGGGCGATACCGGCCTGGTGAAGAGCGGATTGAACAGCGGTGGCGAAGGCGGCAGCGGTTAGAAAATTGAGTTCGCAAATTTCGGCGGCGGAGCTTGGGGCGGGGGCCATGGCGGCCAGCAGGCGGCGGCGCAGCAGCGGCGGCCATTGCGCTTGGTAATGATGGAGCAACTTGGCCGACAATCGCGGTGATCGGCCGCGGATTTCTACAATGGCCGCGTCGATGCTGTCCACACTGGTCCCGCTCATCAGACCGATGATGATTCTTGAGGGCATGAGGATGCTCCGTTTACGAGGCAGGCAGCACCTGCGGCACTGCGGACGTTGCCGCCGCCGGGGACAGGCTCGGAGCGGCTAAATCGGCCAGGGTGCGGCCGGCGGTCCATTGTTCCTGGGCTGCGTGCATTTGCAAAATCACTGGTGCGGAAAGAAGAGGATGGTCGGCACCGGCGGCGCGGCTGGCCTCGAGCAAAGTCTGGCAACGGTGGCCCACGGCGTCCAGCAGCTCGCGCAGGGTTATATTTTCGGGGGCCTTGGCCAGAGCGTATTGCGTAACTTCGCCATCCAGAGCATGGACCAGGCCGGCCTGCTGCAAGGCGGTAAGGAATTCCACAGCGATCTGAGGTGAAAGATTGACATTTTTGGCTGCTAAATCCGGATCCACTGTTTTTCCCTGGCGAAATCTCTGCACGAGAAGCGCCGCAAGGGGCAACACCCAATGCGAATCAATCAGGGGGGTGCTATAACTGCGTTGATTGAGTTGCCGTCGCACCAGGATTCGAAAGTGCTGTTGTATATAGGCTACCTCAACTCCCAGCAGCAGAAATATCCAGGTGAGATATATCCAGAACATAAACAGCGGGATCAGTCCCAGGTTGCCATACCATTTGCCATAGCCGGCGACATATCCTACGTACAGGCCAAAGCCCCACTTGCCGAGTTCCCATAAAATTGTGGCCGCCAGCGATCCCCAGAGGGCCGCTCTCCAGGTGACCAGGGTATTGGGTATTATTTTATAAAACAGCAGAATGATGACCCATACGCTTACATAGCTGGCCAGTAATGTCAGGGGTTGCAACAAGATGTGAACTGTGGAAACCGATCCGGCTAATAAAAGGAATTTTGCTGAAAAATAGAACGACATCGCCAAGCCCAATGGTCCCAAGGTAAGCACGCACCAGTACAAGGTCAGCCGGCGGGCCCACGGGCGCGGGGTGGTGACACGATAAATGTGGCCAAAGGTGGATTCAATCACGCGCATCAGGCTGATGGCGGCCCAGAGCAGCACGAAAAAGCCGACGGCCCCGGTACCGGGATTCTGCAAAACCACGCGAACTTTAGAAATGATGTGATTCAACGTTGTAATGAGCAAATGGGAATTGTGTCCGGTGGCTCCACGGTTATGAATTTGGCTTAGACCGAAACGGGCAAACAGAGAGACCTCCGCATGCTGCACATCTGCGTTGGTAAAGGCCATGGACATGACGATCAGTCCCAGTACGATCGTGGGCAGCAGGCTAAAGAGGGTGTTGTAGGTGAGGGCGGCGGCTTGCTGGGAGGTGCGGTCTTCTCCGATGCGCTCGGCTAGAATCAGCCGGATCAGATTCAGCTGTTGCAGAAGCCGGGTATAGCGGTTTGGGGCCTGCTCATTGGTGGTTGAAGTTGGCAACTCCATGGTTCCGGGTCCGGGCATCAATGATCTCCATGCGCATCCGACAGCGGTATTGTAACACGCTGCGGTGGTGGTTGCATGAGAAATCGGTGCTAAATCGGCCACGGCACCAAGGGTTGAGGCTGGGTCGTGGGTGCTTTGAGACTTTATGTTTTTGTAACTGTTCACGGGCATCGGGCCGGTCCGGGCCACAATCCTCCTGAATGCAAATAGTGGGAACCTCTCCCGTGAGCCATCCAAGCACAAGACGCGCCCAATTAAGTTTTGCATCCTGGGGGTTGGTGCGTGCTATAAAGGTAACAACAAAGAACTTGCCAAAACGACACGGACGCAGGCACTTGAGCAAGCGTATCCGCGCCGGGGAGCCCTGACGTGGAATTGCCGAATATGAGCTTGGAATCGCGGACCTCCACAATCTTAAAAAGCGGATACTTTGCTTTTTGCCG
>JAKAYZ010000405.1 GCA_021816165.1 Planctomycetota bacterium
CGCCCTCTGGATAGCTGATTTTGTATTGACCCAGACGTTCCCCCTTCTTAAGGCGCAAGTCGGTGCCGCCGGGGCATTTTGGCTCTATGCAGGGATATGTCTGGCGGGGTTCATATTCGTATTCAAGGCCGTTCCTGAAACAAAGGGCAAATCACTGGAAGAATTGGAGGCCCGATTGCACACGCTACCCGACACCGAAACGCTCGATAAGCCCGCGGTGCAATCCTGAGGGCATCCATTACGAAACCTCGGCACGGATGTTTATACCCAATCGACTTTGCGGTATAAATAATGCCGCGGATGTGTGGACCCGACGGCGGCGGTCGGCAATTTTATGCTGGTAGGGTGTTATGATGAAAGCCTGTGGCGCAGCGCGCCTCCTGCTGGTCGCTTCGGTGGCGTGTGTATGGTCGGTGCGGTCAACGCAGGCCTCTGCGCCTCCGTCAAGCAAACACATCATCGCGGCGATCCGCCAAGGTGTTGATTTCTTATTGAGTAAGGAGCGCGGTGCCTCTGCTTGGGAAAGACCCAAATGCACACCGTGGTGGGTCAACGACATCGGCGGGAAAACAGCCCTTGCAACCGAGGCGCTGCTGGACGTTGAGCAGACCCTGCATATGCGACGTTTGAATATTTTCAAGCGTCCCATGCGGACGGCTATTAAATATCTCATCACACACCGCTATCCAACCACGTATTACGCCAGTTTCACGGCCAACGCTCTGGCCCTGCTGCCGCCAAAGCAGGCCTACCGGGCGGAACTTCGCTGGGCCGAACGCTATTTGCTCATCGCCATGACCCGCACCGGCGGATACGGTTATGCTGTTGGTCCCCAGCAGAAAAAATACACGGCCAATCCGTGGGCGTGGGACAATTCCAATTCACAATATGGAATACTCGGTTTATGGGCCTGCGCACACGCCGGTTTTTCCGTTCCGTGGCGATATTGGTCGCATGGGGCTTTTCATTGGCGGCGAAAACAGCGCCCCGATGGGACATGGGGTTACGGACCGTTCCCCGGTACGGGCATTGCGCATCTGGCACCGTTTCGAGAAGCGCCGGTTTTTACGCCAGCCGGGGTGGCAAGCCTCCTGATTTGCGATGAGTTCATGGGTGCCCGGGAAGCCTCCAGTCGATCCCGGCCGGATGAGAATGTCGTGCGAGGCTTAAATTGGATACGGCAGAATTTCAATCCAAGCATGCGCGGCCAGTACAAGATGTATTGTTACGAGCGCGTCGGATTAGCCAGCGGTCTGACCACCTTTGCCGGGCACAACTGGTATAACGATTTCGCCCGCACGATCACCGCACCTGGTGCCCAGCAGGCCGGCGGGTTTTGGTGGGCCAATGCCGATAACGGACATGGCTGGTGGGCCAACGCTTACGAGTCTCAGATTGTTGGTACCGCCTATTCACTTTTGCTGCTGGATCGCGGCTTAAACCCCATCTTCATGAGTAAATTGCAGTATACGAAAAACTATTATGGCCGGTGGAATATCCGGCCCCGCGATTTGGCCAATGCTACCTCTTACATTACCAATCACACAGAGGCACCATTGAGCTGGCAGGTGGTGAATATTAATTCGCCGCTGGCGCAATGGCTCAATTCGCCCATCCTTTACATTTCCGGTAAAACCGACCCCAAATTTACCCACACGCAAATTGCCAAACTCCGTCGGTATGTTGACGATGGCGGAATGATTTTCTGTTCCCCCGTGGGCTATGCTCGCCCCTTTCGTCAAGCCATGATCAAGTATGCCCAGCAGATCGTGCACCACCAATATGAGGTTCATCAGCTTTCCGCCAAAAGCGATCTTTTTACCATGCAGCCGTGGTTTCACATGCATTACAAGCTCCTCGGGCTATCCAATGGGGTGCGGTATTTATGGGTGATGAGTCCTGGCGATATCGGCTCCGTCTGGCAGCGTCGGGCCTTTTCTAATCGTGTTTGTTGGGAGTTGCCGATCAATCTCTACCTTTACTGTACCGGTAAAGGCTACCTCGGTACGCGACTTAGCACCTTGGCCGTCCCGGCCGCCAGCGAACCGGCGTCCTATCATCTGCACATGGGGTTGTTGAAATACGCCGGCAACTGGAATCCGGAACCCGGCGCGTGGCGGAGATTTATTAAACTCGCCGCCACTGATTTCCAGACCAACCTGACCATCTCACCCGTTCAATCATCGGCACTCCACGCCGGGCGAGTCAGATTGATTCATCTCACAGGTACCGATAAGGTATTATTCACACCGGCCCAAATCGCCGCCATTAGGAAATACCTTAACAGCGGCGGTATGCTCTTTGCCGATTCCGCCGGTGGACATTCGGCGTTCACCGATTCGTTTGATTTACTGGCGCAAAAGCTCTACCCCCACACACCCATGGTAAGCCTCAACGCCCATGCCAGCATCTACACCGGCAATCTGCCGGGCGGAGTAAAAATTAATTCCGTGGTATACCGAAAATACTATTCGCTCCGGCATGGGTTTAAATCTAAGCCGCAGTTACTGGGTATCAGAAAGAATCATCGTTGGGTGGTTATTTTTTCGCCGCTGGATATTTCCTCCGGTCTGCTGGGCACCAAGACATGGGGTATCAGCGGATATGCCTCCAAGTCGGCCGTCGCTTTGGTAAGAAATATCGTGCTCTACGCCGCCCAGAATCATCATTGACTGGATCGGCGGCTGACAATGCCCTTCCACCCGGGTGCGCCCATTGGTGGCACCCAGCGCATAAACGGCCGTTGCTGGCGGTATGAATTATCCGGCGGCCCTGAAGATACGTTAAAATCTTCCCCATGGTGAAGCCGCCAATTAGATGGTTAATCGTAATACTTGGTGTTTTTGTTGCGTCAGGAGGATCGCCGGGCAAGATGGCATCAGCCGCGGCCCGGGCGGTGGATCATTCGCCCTCCGCCCAGTTGGCGCAATTACTGGCGAAAACACACTGGCACACATTGCAAATCCAATTCTTCTGCTATCAAAAATCGCCCATGCTTGCCCACGGCTTTGCAAGTGGCGGCCAAATTTTGCTCGCACGCCACCGAATGCGTTACGAGGTTGATTGGCCCGTCCCTTCAGTTTATGTCCTGCGCCATGGCACCGTCTACGCCAAAGTGGTCCGCAAGCCGTGGCACCGAATTCGTACAGACCAATCGCTGCAAATTC
>JAKAYZ010000406.1 GCA_021816165.1 Planctomycetota bacterium
GCGCTTGGCGATAGCTTCTTCAAGATTTTTGTTGGTGGCAGAGATAAATCGAACATCCACCTGGATAGGCTCGTTGGAGCCGAGACGGGTGATCTGCCTGTCCTGCAAGACGCGCAGAAGTTTGGCCTGCATAGTCATTGGCATATCGCCAATTTCATCAAGGAACAGCGTACCATGATCGGCGTATTCAAAACGGCCTTGGCGGTCGGTGCGGGCGTCGGTAAACGCACCGCGTACGTGGCCGAAAAGTTCATCTTCCAGAGTACTTTCATTGAGGCCGGCGCAATTGAGGGCGACGAACCGTCCACCGGCACGGTGGGAATTCTGGTGCAGGGCGCGGGCGATCAGTTCTTTGCCGGTACCCGATTCACCCACAATAAGCACGCTGATATCGGTGGGCGCAATCTGGCGGACGAGTTGCAGTGCCCGCATCATGGGGCCGGACTGACCGATAATGCCCTCCATGCCATATTTTTGATCAAGGGCGACGCGGTAGTTATTATTCTGCCGGGTAAGCCGGACTTGATCAACAGCCCGACGCACCTGCTGACGGATCAATTCCAGGTCCAGCGGTTTTTGAATGAAGTCGAAGGCACCGGCCTTCATGGCACGCACGGCGGCCGCCACATCTCCATGGGCGGTAACCATGATCACCTGGGTGTCCGGACGCGATCGCTTGATGTGTTCCAGAAGTTCAAAGCCGTCATCGGGGCCATCCATACGAAGATCGGTAATGACCAGATCATATGTGTCCTGGGCGAAGAATTTTTGCGCATCAGCAAGGCCGTGGGCCTGCCGCACTGCGAAGCCCATGCGGGCGACCGCCTCACAAAGCACGTCGGCGTGCTCGATTTCATCATCCACAACTAAGATACGTATCACTTCTTTACTCATGCTGCCATAAAGATATCGGTGAGATGGTAAACTCGCCAATGGTCCGGTCGGTGAAGTTACAATTACCAGGCTCAGATGATATTTACCGCCCGGCTGACCACCAACACAACCAACCCGAGCGAGATAATTGATTGCGTCATGACGAGCAATTTGGCCCAACGGGAAAGTATAGCGGTATCTGTCGGTGAAAATGCAGTGCTGGTGTTGAACGCAACGAATAAGTAGTCAACAAAATGCGGAATCCAAGGACCGGCATCAATTTTTCGCAATGTCATCTGCGGAAAGAGAAAACAGCCGATCTCATGGTTTCCGCGATCGGCGCGAGCCATGGGTCCACCGGCATCAAGCCGCCAGTACCAGAGCGCAAAGACGATAATATTCATAACCCAGAGAATTCCCGAAGCGCGAAGCATGACCGATGCAGCGACAGCACCACGAAAAATCCCCACAACCAGGAATATGAGCGAGTACGCGATAAAGCAGGTCATGACGGCCGTGCTAATGTGGCCAAGATGATGAGCGATACGGCGTTTGCCACGCTTTCGCAGCAGCGCGACGGCCACCAAAAAAAAAGGCATGATCGCCAGGAGAATCCATGGCTGCACAAGGGCAATTTTGGGTGGCAGCCAAGCATATAGAATGGCGGCGATGAGCGTGGCGGAGAAGGCGGGCAGGAGTCCCTCAACGACGACGGGCGCTTCATGATTGGTCTGACTCAAACGCATCCTCGGCCAAAAGTTTCATGTTACAAATACGATCGATGTTCAATTTCAAAACCGTTTGACCGCAATGCGTCGACTACATCGGCGGCTGCCGATGCGTCCACTTCCAATGTGAAGTCGGTAACGCGGAAGGCGGTGGCCGGCACATAGGCATTGCAAGGGACGAATTCACAGCGGTTTTCCACCTTAAGCCCACGATGTGCAATGCCGGGAATCAGATTAAGCGTCTGGCGCAGATGGGTGAGGTCGTCGTGGGCGCAGGTGCCATCGCGCACCTTGAATAATACCCTGCGCCGGGCCGCGGTAAACGTGGCTAATTTGCGGGCGATCAACGGATGTAAATCGGATTCCGGGGGCATTTCGTCGCGGCGAAATTCGCAATGGGTGTGGGCCCAATCATCGCACAAGCATAGATGAAGAGAGCAGGGGCCATTTTCATGTTGGCGGATGTCCCACACGGCAAGGGCGTCGGGGGAAATGGCATCGACAAACTCGGCCACAATCGGATCAAGCCTATCCAAGAATGGCTGGGCATTGGCTGAGGCACTGGCGCGAGCTGTGCGGTAAATGTCCATCAGAATGCGCTCCTGATCTTGACGCCCCCCTGCGCCGGTGGCAACGATTGGACATGCCGCACAAACCGCCAACACAGAGGACGGCGATGCATCAGCAGGGTATCACGCGTCCAAGCCATCGTACATGGCCGTGCTGATATAACGTTCTCCCGTCGAGCACATGATGGTCACAATGGTTTTGCCCTTCATCTCGGGTCGAGCAGCCACCTGAGCGGCGGCATATATGTTGGCACCGGAACTGATGCCGCCCAGGATACCCTCTTCTGCGGCAAGCCGCCGTGCCCAGACAAAGGCATCTTCATTGGTAACCTGTATCACGTCATCGACTAAATCGGTGTGAAGATTAGCCGGGATAAAACCAGCCCCCGCACCCTGTATTTTATGGGGACCGGGCTTGAGGGGTTGCCCAGCACGAAACTGCGTAATGACTGGCGAAGCCGATGGTTCGACGGCGATGGCCTTGAAGTTGGGATTACGTTTTTTCAGCACGCTTGCCACGCCGGAAATGGTTCCACCGGTTCCCACGGCAGATACGATGCAGTCGATTTTGCCGCCGGTGTCACGCCAAATTTCTTCGGCGGTGGTTCTAGCGTGAATGTCAACATTAGCGGGATTTTCAAACTGTTTGGCAATGATGGCATTTTTGTCGGCGGCAGCCGCCTCATTGCAACGGCGAATCGCTCCCGGCATACCCTCGGAGGCGGGTGTAAGCACCAGTTGGGCACCCATAATTCGCAGCAGCTTGCGGCGTTCAAGGGACATGCTTTCCGGCATAAACAACTTTAATTTGTACCCCTTGGCGGCACACACAAAGGCCAACGCAATACCCGTATTGCCCGAGGTGGCCTCCATGATGATGGTATCTTTTTTGATGGCCCCCTGCTTTTCGGCGGCTTCAATCATGGCCACACCGATACGATCTTTTACACTGCCAAGAGGATTGAAAAATTCACATTTGGCGTAAA
>JAKAYZ010000407.1 GCA_021816165.1 Planctomycetota bacterium
GGTCCTGTGATGAGAATGTGATGAGAGTTAAAAAGTGAAAAAAAAAATGAGGTTCTGTATCATTTACCAAACTTTTTGCCGTAGCAAGACTGAAGAAAAACAAGAAAAGAAGAATTAGAAGAGGAAGAAATTTTTGTGTGCAGAAGAAAGTGACATGGGGCGCCACAGCTATGAGATGTAAATTGTGCTCACCCATCGCACGTTCCTTTTTGGGGTTATCTATTGAGTATGGACCGACCATTTCAAATATGATTGCATCAGCGGATGGGCACCGCCGTTCACTTGAACGGCTGCTCAATGCGTGGGGGCGTCGGAACGGGCCGCCGATATTACGGATTGGCGGCAATTCAGAAGATATGGCGGCGTGGGATTTGCCTTTGGTTAAGCACCATCGCCGAGCTATTACCATTAATATTACATCGCGGTTCTGCCATAACATTCGTCGGCTGTGTCAAAGGACGGGTGTAAGGTTGATACTCGGCTTGAATCTGGGGCGCGGCTCGCCCGCAATGGCACGCCGGTGGGTGCGCGAAGCTCGCAAGCGGATAGGGGCCAATCATATTTTGGCCTTTGAAATTGGCAATGAGCCAGACGCCTACGTATTGACGCATCAGCGACGGACCGGATACACGCTCGCGGATTATGAGAGTGATTTTGCGAGGTTTGCCAACGCCATTAAACCTCTAATGCCCAGGCCGGGGATGATCGCCGGCCCCGCATTTTCGTGCTTCTGGCTGAAGGGCCAAACTGCCGCATTCATCAGGCGGATGCACCGCATGCTCGGTTTGGTGACCGTACACGACTACCCGCTGGGCATTCGCCGTGCCATCCCGCAGACCACATCGGTTCGTTACGACAGCGTGGCTCACCTGCTGGATCGTCGCTCAAGCTATATCTATTATTCAATAATTCGCCCGGCGGTAATCGCCGCGACGCCGTTTCATCTGCCTGTGCGGTGGGGTGAGATGAATTCGGCCGCCGGGGGAGGTGATCAGGGCATCAGCGATTCCTTCGCATCTGTGCTATGGCTTACCAACAGCCTCTTTTATGCCGCCAAGGCGGGTGCAGCGGGTGTTAACCTGCACAACGCCGGTGCCAAGTTATGTCCCTATTCAATTTTCAGATACGACCATGCTGGCCAACTCGTTCCGCACCCGGACTATGACGCCATGCTGCTTTTTGCCGCGGCGGCAAGCCATCATGCCAAGCTGCTGCCGGTGCGTATTCGTGGTGGTGCGCGAGTGAGGGTATGGGCAACTCGGGATACGAGAGACCATGTGCGTGTAGTAATCGTCAACAGCCGGTTGCATCATGTCGCGAGAGTAATTCTGCCCGCCGCCGGTTACGAAGCGGCTGCAATGGTTACCGTCACCGCGCCTGATATACGCTCGGTGAATATGCCCGTGTGGCATAAACGTCGGTTTGGTGACAGCAAGCCGTCTGTGCTGAACATGAGTGGTTTGATGCCAATAAAGCATACCGGTTTCAGCGTGCGGGTACCGCCGACATCGATCTACATGCTAACGCTCAAGCGCCCATCAGGTAAATCAGGTAAATAAGGAGCTTCACACATGCGTAAAATCCTGGGAGGCTGTCCGAGTAATAACAGGGACTGCGACGGCATGGATTTGGGCGGGAATCAGGAAGCCGCGCTGCAGAGGCCGGGCGAAAGGCTCGCCGCCCGGAGTGTGTGCCAGCTTGCTCATTTTTACTCGTCCTGGGATCGCGGCTATGGGGTGGGCTATGCCACTGCCACCAGCATTCGCGGCCCTTGGAAGAAGTATGCACATAAGCCAATCGACGGGGCGCAGGGCCGCGGATGGTGCCACACCTATAAACATCGATATACCCAAAAAAAGGGTGATCCCTATTGCCAGGTCGGAGGCAATTCACTCTTCGTCGGGCCTGATGGTAAAATCTGGATATGTGCCCATGCGTATCGCACAGGCGTTGACAATGTCCTGCATCCACATATGGTGATAGACCCATTGTGGTATCGAATGGGATGGATTGACCGATCTGGCGGGCACGGACGCGTGCGGGGAATGATTTTCGGGCGAACACCGGTTTCCTTCACCCCACAGCGGGTGCCGATAAAACACGATTACTTCCCGCCACGCGGTAAGCAGCGTTTACTTATGAAGTGATCGGCGAATGGTGAAAGGCCCGGCGATGAGATTAACTTGGAGCGGCTGCCCTCCGGGTCATCTATGGCTGCCGCATGACCGTATGGTCGCTCAACGCCATCTCCGCAAACATTCCGAAAGCAGGAGAGGCGATCGGGTCGGGACCGGAGGAATGACATTTTTGGGAGCTGCGTGGTGAGTGGTGAAAATTATCGCATAGCTCTCCTGCTCCGGACCCAGTGCGCACATAGTCGGGAAACGTTGAGAGGGATTATCGATGCTGTCTGGTACGGCGGAACATCGGCGGGGCGGCCTAGCCGCAATTACCGTCCATTGCTGCCTTGGACATTTAAGCTATTTTCCCAACTCGAGCATACAGGTGTTGATTCATTATTCCGCGAAATTTCTCACTTCGCTCCCCACGGAATGATTTTTGAGACCTTTGGTGACGACATGTATGCGCGCATTGGCGAGGTGCGTTGCCCCGGCGTTGAGGTCTTTCAAGTATCAAGAACCGCCAGTCTCTACGCATCCGTGAATACTGACCACCTTATGATTGGCAGGCTGGCGGCAGAATATCTAACTGAACTGGGATTGCGGCACTTCGCCTTTTTCGGTGGTAGCCAGTACACGTATTCTCAGCGTCGCCTGGAGGGTTTTCAAGACTGCCTGCGGAATCCGCCAAAATCCAGACTGCAGATGGGTCAGCCACGACAGGAGGCGCAGGTTTTTGATCGCTGCCTGCCCGGCTGGCAAGCCTTGATCGAATCATGGCTCAAGAACCTGCCGCGCCCGGTCGGCATTTTTGCCGCCAACGATCTCTTCGCAACCGAAATCCTTCAGGAACTTATTAAAACCGGATGGCGCATTCCGGAGGACGCCGCTGTGCTCGGCGTCGACGACGATGAATTGCAATGCAACCTTGCCTACCCACCCATTTCCAGCATCCAGCCTGGCTTTCGGCAGGTGGGTCGGGCGGCTGCCCGGATGCTAGATCG
>JAKAYZ010000408.1 GCA_021816165.1 Planctomycetota bacterium
TGGCATATTTGGGGCCATCAGATCGGAAAAAAGAAATTGACGAAGCTCCGGGCGCTGCTTAAACACCAGAGCAGAAAAATAGCGATTGCCGCGATGATTCAGACCCAATACATTCACCCCACGGCGGTCCATTTCGGCATCACACGGATCGATGGCCAATTGGGCGCTGCGCCGCAGCAATTCCAGATGGTACTGCGGCCCCACATGCTTGAGCAGAAACCCGCCCACGTGATGGCACTGCTGCTGGTGCTGCTGGGTAACGCTATTTGAGTTGGCTTCCAGGATTGCCATCAATTATCCTCTTTCTAAGATCGTCTGCACTCCCACCAGCTCAGACACATGCCGGTCTGCGGGAGGCACGCGAAAAATGGCCATCGTTGATGACCGCCAAGTAACTTTAGTGCATGGATGGATGCACGCGTCTGGAAACAAGCAGCGATGAACCACACATCAGGATGGCCGCACCCGTAAGCAGCAGAAAAATGGAATTGACGCCCCATGCCTTGGCGGCCAGGCCGAGCGGGGTCAGACAAATGGCCCCGATGGCATTGGAAAAGCCCAAGGCAATGCCCGAGCCTAACGCCTTATTCTCGACAAAAATATCTTGTCCTATGATCAGCGTCGCGGAAAATGTGCAAAACATCGCCACGCCCAGCACGGCCGCCAAAACCCACAACAGCGCACCCGTGGCCACCGGCCATAATGGCGTCAGCAATGCCAGCATCAGTGCACTGGTTATAAGCAAATGCCTTCGTCCAAATCGATCGGCAATGGCCCCGCCGGCAATTTGTCCCACCACGCCCGTCACCAGCAACGTGGTGAGGATACTGGCACCGGAAACCAGGGCACCACCCCGGCTTTGCCACAAAAATGGCACAAAACCGATGGTACCAAAGCATACTACGCCGCGTAACGCGGAGTACAACACCAGCACCAGCGCCGGTCGGCGGTGGGCTTTCCAGTTAATCGGCGGGGCATGCTGATGGCGTGCCGGAAGTGCCGGTGTGGTACGTATCAAGACCGGCAAAAGGGCTATTGTCGGCAAGGCGATCAGCCACAGGCTGGGCAATCCCATCCCCACCACAATCAGGCTGGTCAGGGTTGGCCAAAGCCCCCGCCCCAGTTCCCCACCCACCAGAAATACCGACATTCCAAGCCCGTGGCGCTTATGAGTAAGCGAGCGTACCGCCGCCAGAGCCTGAGGATGAAAAATCGTACTGCCCAGTCCGGACAGCAGGATCAACAGTATCAACACGCCGATATTAGGTGCCAGCCCGATCAGCGCCGCCCCACAGGTACACACCATCAAGCCGATGATGACAAACCACCGTCCGCCGACATGATCCGCCCAAATACCGGCCACCGGCTGGAGGGCCTGGCCAACGTACAACGCGGTAACCAACACGCCCGCCATACGCACCGAATGGTGAAGTTCGGCGAGTACCGCCGGTAAAATGGCCGGCAGATAAAATGCCGCCCCGTCGTTGAGCAAATGCGCCACGGCCAGCCAACCCAGACTGGAACCTCTCCCGGAGGCTGCCGGTATAGCCGGTTTTGATTCAAGGGCCGAAGATACTCTCATTGATCTATTTTCCATTGGCGCTACCGCGCCGCAAACAACCGTCCGCGATCCGGTTATTTTAGCCGCCGGCGGCGATTTTGGCTTGCTTTAGCCTCCGCCGCACGCAGAATATCCCAATGGCGGCGCGATTTTGGCCACGGCCTGGCCGGCGCTGCCGCCGGTTGGGCGTAGGCCACCGCCATTTCACCAGCAGTGTGCCGCAGTGGAACCTCCTGTGGCCGTCCGATAAGTCTGCTAATTATTGAACCTGTAGGGGCTTTGGGGGACTGCTCTGATCCTGCACCGGAGAATATTGGGACGTGCCGGTAAAAAAATAATATCGCCGCCACTTCTCGGACGTTATAGCTCCGATAAAAAACCATTTCCAGCCCCACGGTAACCGATTTTGTCATCTGTGGACCATAACCTGAACGCGGCTGGAAATCTGCCTTTTGTGGTGATTGCCGATCACCCGCCTGCCGATGGATAACCTTGCCCGCAGGTCCGATGCCCAGGGAATTGTGGATCGGGGCCATGCGGCAGTGGAGCGTAGTTTCATGAACCACCCAGGGGTATCAACAGTTCTCTGCCTGCAGATTATATGATGCAGTATTAGAGATGACTACACCACTTATATTACATGCGGCCGAGCCGGGGTGCCGGTCGCCATCGGGGGCGGTGCGTATCCGCGCCATGTAAGGGCTAACAAAGGAGGCTGATGTGAGAGAGTTTTAAAAAGGCGGTGTTTAATGAAGCGTTCAGCGAGCAGTGCGCAGTTTGCGGCTTTTAGCCCCTTGAGTTCCTTCCGGCGATCCGGAATAACGGCGGCCCTGATGGTGGCGGCTGCCGTGGCCGCTACCGGATCAGCTCAGGCCGGTATCAGTTCCGGTCAGGCCTCCGAAATCGGCCTGACGCAGTTGTGGCAGCTGAACCCAGCACTAACCGGGCAGGGAATTGATGTCGGGCAGGCCGAAGCCGATGCTTCCAACAGTTCCTCCAATGGATGGGGCTACGAGCCTAACCCCGGGGCGATGGCCTCCAAAATAACCTACTACAGCTACAATCCTATTTACAGCAGCGGAACCTATAGCCTGCCCGCCACCGGCGGATACTCCTCACTCTACGCTTCCGGCCACGCCAGCACCGTGGCGGACATATTTTACAACGGCAGTGGCAGTGTGGCTCCAGGCGTCGCCCACGTGGATGTTTTTGATGCATCCAGTTTCTACGATTATGTGCTTTCCAACAACGCCACGGTTGCCAATGAACCGGCAATTGTCAATCAAAGTTTTGCCTTCACCGGTGCCAGCGCCGGTCAAATTTTCGGCTACAACTACATTTACGATAATTACGCCAACTTGCACAACACCTTGTTCGTTACCGCGGTGGGTGACGGCACGAGCACTGAAACCGGTACCACGCCGGTAAGTGAGATCAACGCACCGGCCACCAACTACAATGGGATTGCGGTGGCCGCCTATGGCGGTGACCGCGGCGTGAGCCACGCT
>JAKAYZ010000409.1 GCA_021816165.1 Planctomycetota bacterium
AGCGAAAAAAAAGCGATGTGGACGAGAGTCCATGTCCGTGGCGGTTGTCCCCGAAACGTCACCATGTCAGAGAATCTCTTGGCCCGTACGGCATTTTTGATAACAAGGGGCATCCGCGACAATACGGCCAATCACAGGTATGATCGGACCGGAGAATCAATCTTCATCATCATCTGCCGCGTCGGACCCGGATCCGTCTACACCATTGCGCGGCACGGTTCCGTTTTCGAGCATACGCGCATATTCAATGCAATATTTTGCCCAGGGCTTGGCTTCCAGACGGGCCTTACCAATGGGTTTCCCCGTAGCCACGCATATACCAAATGAACCGTCCTCTATGCGGGCGATAGCTTCCTGAATTTCTTTGAGCAGTTCACGTTCACTTTCAATGAGTCCAAGCGTAAATTCCTGCTCGAAGTTATCCGTGCCAACATCCGCCATGTGCATCGGGCTGCTGGAGTGATTATCCTGATTCCGGAAGGCTTCGCTTTCCATTGATCCGACATCACCGAGGATTTCCCGCCGTTTGTCCAGTAACAGCGCACGAAAATTTTCCAACTCCGCCTTGGAAAGTTTTGTAACCGGAATTTTTATTCTCGCGCCGCCAGTCAACGCCGCTCCGTTGATACCATGCGATTTGCCGTTGATCGCCTTGCCATTCATGGACTTAGATTGATTTGAAACGGAGGTTCGCCGGCTTTTGGCCATCCGGGTTGGCTCCGGGCGTGATGCCGCTTTTCCAACGCGGATAACTTTATACGCAGGACTCTTACTGGCGGCTTTGACGGAAGATCTCCCCGCGGCTTTCTTTGATTGTGACTTAATTCTTACCGGCGGTTTTGCCTTTGAGATCGCTTTACGGCCTGGCTTTACCGCCTTGGCTTTGCTTAATTTCTTAGCGGGCATGTACACTCCATCAACTGCCGAAAAACCAACTTTTCCACTACCATGTTTACTTCGTTGGCCACTTATCGCGGAACGGCTCCGCGCAAAGCAGCGAGATTCATTAACATATCGTCACAACGCCTCAAAGTCAATTGCAACACTTCATGATTTTCCATAAATAGGGAGTTATATGCTCCCTTTTTCCCAGGCAACAGCTTGCCTCCGACGTGCCGGTTTATCGTGAAAACGGCCGGAGCACTCCGATGACCACACCCTGAATGGTTACATCCGAATCCACATAGATCGGAGACATCGATTTGTTGGCTGGCTGCAATCGAACCCGGTTCTTCTCACGATAAATGCGTTTGAGCGTAGCTGCACCATCCGGCAGCAACGCCACGACGGTTTCCCCGTCCCGCGCCGTGGAGCGCTGCTCCACAATCACCAGATCACCATCGGTGATATGATCTTCAATCATCGAATCGCCGCGAACGCGCAGAGCAAATGTGCCAAAACGAGATGCAAACATATCTCCAAGACTTATTGTATCTGGATTTTCCACCGCTTCAATCGGCCGGCCGGCCGCGATCGAACCAGCCATGGGAAAGTCCGTTGCCTGACTGTGCTGATTCCATGGTTCAGGCAGCTTCACTGCCGGATGTACAGTCAAAGAGCGTGCCCTGTGCGGCTCCCGATGAATAAGTTTTTTTCGCTCCAGAGCCTGAACGTGCTCGAACACGGTGACCTTGGATACGCCGAGCTGGTCGGCCAGTTCCTGCATCGTCGGCGAAAAGCCCTGCCGCAGCCGAAAGTCGCGGATAGCGGTAAGAATCGCCAGTTGTTTCGGCGTTGGTGTCATGAGCATTCTCCATAATGTGGGATTGGTTTAATTTCTTTCTGCCGCCATTCGCCATTGCCTTGAGCGGGAACTTCTCGGCATTTGCCGATCGTACCGGCAGAGTTGCCAGGACCGGCTGAGGATACGTTACAGCTTTATCTGATTTGTCAGCGGAGAGCGATTGATGCGATTTGGCCGGCCGCAACGCGCTGGTCCATGGGGAATATTGGCTGTCCTGCCGGCACAACGGGCATGGCTCGAGCAAATCCGGCCGTGCCTCGCTGCGATACCGCCGACCGGGATGGATTCCCAAAAACACGTCGCGCATTTCTCGAAACAGCAGTTTCAAAGGTGAATATATTTCGCTCTCGGAATCGTCCTGATCATCGAGCTGCTGCGGCCGATACCGATGCGCATACCAGTCCACCACATACTCGCCACCCGGACCAAAGCTGCACAATGGAACCTCCATTTGCCCCAGTGGCCGCGCAACAGCCAACTCTCCGTTGGAGAGCAACTTGGCGGTCTGAATGCGGTAAATTTTCATTCGATGGGACGGATCTCGAGTCGTCGAAGCCGGTGGTTGCGCAGTATCTTTGGCCGGTTGCCCTGCCGCGACGGCATCTGATGCAACAGCATGCAAATCATTAGATTCCATGATTCTGGACTCCTTTCCATTTTACGCCAGCGACGGAACCTGCCACTGCGGTGACCGCCAACTCGCTCAAAGTACCCATCCTGGTACCCTGCCTTATCCTATTTCGGAACATTCGAACCTCTTCCTTGAGAAAATCCGTAAGGCATCTGTTTGGATAGTATACTGAACATATTACGAACGTCCAGTCTTGAGGGGGAATTTTTCTGATTTTTACCCAAAATGTGTTTGATGTTCGGGAAACCCGCTGTAACGAGCGCGAAATTATGCGGTTAATATCCTTTTGCGAAAACAACGTTCACTGTTATGATATGAAGAGGAAGGTGCTAAAACCCTGGTATGCACCACCACCGCGATAATTTTGGAGATTTAAATATCAATTGTTGAAACTTTTCCTACAAGCCGAAGTATAATAATGAGGGTGAGACTGATAACAGAAAAGAGGATAGGATCATGAAACGACAGAATCTACATTCAATAGCGCTTGAGTCGCCGGCAACGTCCCGCTGCGGAAAAAACAGCGATGGCTTATTGCATCGGCGCTTCAGTTGGTCCGGGGCATTGGTATTGGCCGCAATCGCCGCTCTCGCGGCGAGCGGATTTGCGCATGAGGCTTCCGCGCAGGTTCTCGTGCAAACCGGCAACGCCCTGGATGCCAATAATCAAGTGGGTTCGGGTGGA
>JAKAYZ010000410.1 GCA_021816165.1 Planctomycetota bacterium
GCGTGCCCGCAGCGCATGCCAAGTTTCGCACACACATGCACCAGGCTGGCGCGCAGAGAATGCTTCCCGGCAGAATCATTCTTCGCCCCGGTGCAACGTACCGTCACTGCCTCTGAAAGCCCATAATGGAAGCAATGCCAGGACGCCTTTTATTACTGCAAGTGTTACACCCATGACCCGATTACCCGATTCGATTATAGACCGCCGGCCGGTACAATAGGCCGGTGGCCTTCCGGCAAGAAGACCACACCTGCTGCGCACGGAGAACCCAATGGGAACTCGGGGAAAGGCATTTGCGTTAAGCCTCATTGCGGGAGCGGTGCAATTCGCGCTGGCGATTATCGCATTTGGGGGCTGGACGGCGTTTTTCAGTCATGGGGCACTGATTGCAGTCACTGTCATTACAGCGGCGATGATGTGCGTTGCCCCATTTAGCCAGGGCAACCTGAGTTCAGGCACGCAGGAGGACCGCGGCAACCGTTGGGTCCTCACCGCCTTCGCCCTGATCGCACTTGCAACCGCAATTGTGCCGCCCTATACCGACCGCATCGGTCTGTGGACAATTGATGGAGATACCACGCGCTGGATCGGCCTGATTCTGTATACACTCGGCGGCACCCTGCGATTATTTCCAGTCTTTGTGCTCGGCTCACGGTTCAGCGGCCTGGTTGCGATTCAACCGGGGCACACCCTTGAAACCCACGGGATTTACGGACTGATTCGCAACCCAAGCTACCTGGGATTGCTGATCGGCATGCTGGGATGGGGACTGGTATTCCGCGGCTGGTCCGGCATTCTGATCACCGCGCTGGTTCTCGTGCCGCTTATACCCCGTATCCGGGCTGAAGAACGCCTGCTGCACGCCCACTTTGGCGCACAGTATGATGCCTACGTAGCCCGCACCTGGCGGCTGTTGCCGGGCATTTACTGACTTTAACGCGCAAAGCTCAGATGCTCCCCCCGTTGCCAAACCCGGCTCCCGCCAGGCGGGACATTTTAACTTTGGCCAAACAGCGGCCGATGCGCAAAACCTCAGGAACTATCTATAATGGGAACTCATGGTCGCGACGCGTGAACAATTTGGCAGCGGGATTGCGTGCGAGAAGCCAAGGCTTCCGCGCACCCCGCGATCGGCCCGCGAGCGGTTTTTACATTCCGGCCTGCGGAATTTTCGTGCCGGCGCACTGGTCGGAAAATCTGCGTCATCTGCGCAATCTGTGGATCAGGATTCAGAACCTGGAATCTGGAATCTAGAAGGAACTGAACGCGCCGCGCTTCCGCCTTATTCTAACTCCCAACTCCTGACTCCCAGCTTCTCAACGCCCCCCTTCGCGTCCGAGGTTTATACCGATGACCTGATTTATTCTTGTGATATCGGGATGCCTTTGTGTCTTGGTGGTGAAAATTCATATTCCAGTTCCAGATGCTATATGCCAGACGCTGACTGCCGGCGCAACCTCGACGGCGGATATTGGACTGCGGAAGATTTGACAACTCTGCCATTGGACTTCACGTCCAACATGATGGCAGGCGGGAAGAAACAATATTATCTGGACATGGAATCCGCCCTGTATCTTCTGGGCGGGGGAAACAACGGAAGATATTACGATGCGGCTACGGGGAGATTTTTAAGCGAAGATCCAACCAGAGAAGCCGGCGGCGATGATAACCTTTATCGCTACGCGGGAAATGGTCCGATCAATAACCTTGATCCCAGTGGGCATGCCACAAAGCCGCCGCAGCCTCCACCCAAGTCTGTATACCATCCGCCGCAGAATGCTTCGACGGACAATACCAAAGCCAACGCCAAGCCGACATCGCCGATAAATACGAAGGGGGCTAATAAGCGCACGGATAACAAACAACAGCATACGCAGAACCATCCGGCATCGCATCAGTTGGTACATAATCCAATTACCCCACATACTGCGACGCCGGAATCCAATGGGGAAGCTCGCATTCATGCACTTTTGCGGGCGTATGAACTTGACATGGCCCGCGCATCGGCAACGGAACACACAACTTTCCCCGGCCCCGGATTAGGCGCATTTAACACCGCCTTACAAGCTGCGCTGGCAAATCCGAATGACGATCATGCATACCAGAAAGCAGTTGAATTATTCAAGCAATTGCCATCGATCACACCTTTGCCAGCGGGCGAACAATTCGATGTTAACCATCCGATTTTGGCGCCGGCGTTGGTTGGTTTACAATCCGCTGCCAACGCCTTCACCTTCAGCCTCTCCAACCGCGCCATCGGCCCGGAGGAGATGAAGTTCTATGAACAAATGCAAAAAGGCAGTGCTGCCGCGGCTTACGCCAATCCCGTGGGCCAGGCTGTCGGCATGGTAGACCCCGCAGCGATCGTTAAGGGTGTGGCGACACGGGTGGCTGAGAAAGTCGGGGCGAAGGAAGTCGACAAAATTGGGGCGAAAGCGGTTGAAAATCTGGGCAAAAAGGCCGCCGCAAGGAGCATGCCTGAGCTAGGCAACAAGCTTGACTATCCACTAGGTAAGGCGGCCGGTAGTGCCCACAATCTACAGCGCTCAGCGGATATGCTCCGCCAACTTGAAAGTATTGGTTTGCCCGACTCAGCCGCTACGCGGCGGCTTCTGAGCGACCACCTTACCGAAGTTCTCAACAACCCTTCGAATATCGTCCGAATCCAGGAGAACGGGCGCATCGTACGTGAATCGCTGCTAATGGGTCCGAAAGGCGGTGTGAAACTCGAGACGGTCTGGGAGCGCAACAAGCTTATCACCGTTCATATCTACGGGGGAAAATGAACATGCAAAGCCATCTGATTGAGTTTCAGTCAAAAGCGGCCCTTCAGGATTTTCTTGCGGCCGGGCCCCTGCCTTATTTGGTATTAGGCTCCGATTCAGAAGCTCCCAGAGAATTCTATGCGGTCGATATTTGGGGGCGCTTAGGGAAGCCATATAGAATTGGAATTATTTCAAGTGGCAGCGGGATC
>JAKAYZ010000411.1 GCA_021816165.1 Planctomycetota bacterium
CGCACGCCGCCGACAATGCCGAAGGAAATATTTCACCCGGGTCGCGCCCGGGACTCTCACAACTGGTCTGCCGATGGCGGTTCCTCACCGGCCAAAATACTTGCATTGCGCTTCCACATGGGTAGTTTCACCCGACGTGTTGCACGTCCGCGCGTTTGCCGATCCCACTCCAATTCGTCCCAGCCTGAAACCTCAGAGGGTGCAATCATCGCCTGCAATAAATTGCCCCATGCCGGGTTTGCCGCCATCGGAGCCTTGGAATTATGCGGACACACCGCCTGGCATATGTCGCACCCCACCAGATAACCAGCATCACGAATCGGTTGTTGGTAGGCCGGGGCGATGTCTCCGCGGTTTTCAATTAATTGATAACTGATGCAGCGGGCGGCATTCATTTGATAGGGCGTCAGGGCCGCTGTAGGACACGCGTCAATGCAGCGACGGCACGAGCCACAATGATCGGCCATGGGGCTGTCGGATGTCAGTTTGATGTTGGTAAGCAACTCACCGAGAACAAACCATGATCCCTTTTTTGGGTTGATCACCATGGTGTTTTTGCCAATCCATCCCACACCGGCCCGCGCCGCGAATTCCCTTTCCAGCAGCGGCGAGGTATCCACGCTGGCAGCCCATCGGAAGCTTTCTGATTCACGGGCCGCAATCGCCCGCGCCAGCCGTTTGATCAAACCTGCCATCACACGGTGGTAATCCCGACCGACAGCGTAGGCGGCAATTTTTCCCTTGGGTTCTGTGCCTGGACCAGCCGCCGTGGGAATGTCGGAAACTGGAGGGCGATAAATGAGACCCAGCACCACAACTGACTTCACCCATGGCCAATGGATTTGCGGATCAATTTTTACCGGCGCATGACGCTGTAAATAATCCATCGCGGCATGCTGACCGGTGGCGAACCATTCCTGAATGTATCCTGCGTGCTGCGAGCGCGCAAGATGGGTAATACCTGCCAAATCAAAGCCCGTCTCCAATGCCGTGCGTTTTATCCACGCCGACAACTCGCCTCGACTGGTGCTTCCCATCACCGAAAGCTGATCGGCAGAGGCATTTCGACAGGCCGCGTCAACCGGAGGGCGAGATGGCGTCATCATGCTTTCCCCTGGCGAGGTTCGTCGGTTTGAGATGGTTGGCCGGAACGGTCGGGCGCAATGCTATCGCTCGATGTAACAGGCGGGGGCGGCACGGTATCGGACGGGGCGACACCTGACTTGCGTTCAACAGCCTCAATTAAATCACCCGGTGCCGGCTCGCCGGCGGCCTGCTCTGCAATTTCGTCCAAGCTGAGCATCGACTCCAATGCCTCGCGATTACGACGATCGAGCGTTGGAGTGGGAACGCGATCGGGTGCCTGACGGCGGCCAAAAGTAATGATCACCCGCAGGGCCACCCAAGCGAGTATTAAAAACATAACCCCCGCGATAACGCCGATGTCGCCCCATGTCATGGCGATCGTGATTGTTGACTGCCGCCAAATCGCCCTTAAGTCCATAAAGTCATGATACCTCAATTGGGCTGCGAATTCCGGTTGGGTAAGTGCATCTTGCACCCCGCTTTCATCGCGGACAGTGGATCATGAGTAACTTGAGGCGGTGTCAAACCGGTACCGCCACCGATATATGCTGCATTTACGCAGCGTATTAGTTCGCCGGGACAAACTCGGTGACTGAACACAGTCGACGACATTCTACGGTGTCTTGCTGCCGTTTCTGCATCGGAACGCCGCACCTTTGACGCTATGCCGGTGGCAAAGGAAGGATTGCCCCGTTGCGCGGCTGTATGTGCCAGAGTTGCCGAACCATAAAATCGCGTACCTGCCGCCACGTGTATTGCCAATGGTAGCCGGCTGCTCCATGATGACCGGGGGGCACGAAGAGAAATTCAAAATCTTTATTGGCAATCTGCAGCGCATTGATCACCTGCATGGTACAGCACGGATCTACATTGTGGTCCATACCACCGGCGATAAGTTGTAACGGCCCCTGCAATCGGTGGGCGTTGGTAACATTGGATTGCTCGGCATACCACGGACCAATGGGCCAACTCATCCACTGTTCATTCCACCATATTTTATCGACGCGATTATCGTGGCAGCCGCTGTTGGCGGAAGCGACTTTATAAAAATCGCCAAACGCCAGCGCGGCACGCAGCGCACTTTGGCCGCCGGCGGAGGTGCCGTAAATGCCCACGCGTGAGATATCCATCTGCGGGCAGGCTTTGCGTCGGGCGGCCTTGATCCATGGGATGCGGTCGGGAAAGCCGGAATCGCCCAGGTTCTTCCAACAGACATCATGAAAAGGTTTGGACCGCTGAGATGTTCCCATACCGTCAATTTGAACAACGATAAAACCAATTTCAGACATCGTTTGGGCCCAGTGAAATGCCCGAAATTCTTTGGGAACAAAAGCCCCCTGCGGCCCGGCGTAAATGTGTTCAATAACTGGATATTGGGTATGCGGGTCAAAATGTGTCGGACGGTAAATCACGCCATAAATATCTGTTTTGCCGTCGCGCCCTTTGGCGCAGAATGGTTCGGGTAAAGGTAAACCGGTCGCCAGCAAGGCGCTGATATCGGCCACCTCAAGCTGCCGGATCAGATGTCCCGTCTGGGCATTACGAAGTTCGGTCACCGGCGGAGTATTGATTCGCGACCAGGTAGTCACCAAATAGTTGCGGTCGGGGGAAAAATGCGCTTTGTGTGTGCCATCAGCATCGGCAAGGTGGGTGAAGCCCGAGCCATCTAAATTTCCGCGGCATTAGTGCACAAAATAGGGGTCCTGTTGCGGATAAATGCCCCCCACGCGCAGCCATATCTGACGGTTTTTTGGGTCTACCCATACAACGCTGCGAACCACCCAAGGCCCGCGGGTTATACGGTGTTTCAGCCTGCCGGTGGATAAATCAAACAGGTACAGATGGTTCCATCCGTCGCGTTCAGACATCCAGATCATTTCATT
>JAKAYZ010000412.1 GCA_021816165.1 Planctomycetota bacterium
GGATTATTCATCAGCAAAGCCGCGGGCATTAAGACTTTATCGGGATTAAAAAAGCCGGTCGTGTAATAGTCATTTACCGCCAGTTTAGCGCCCGCAAAATGAATATTCCCGGTAACATGCACGGTGTAATTACCGGTTTTCGCCACGACTTTTCGTTTGGCGGTCATCGTGCCGATGAGAGCCCCACCCAAGGCCTGCATACTGGTTCGGGGATCCAGGAACAAATTATAATGGAAGGTTTTCTGCCATGACGGATTGTGATATTGGATGGTCATGGTGACCGGCGCGAATGGTGCCGGCTTGCCAAGCTGCCCCACAATTCCCGTCGCCTGATCCATGACCAGACGGCCCTGCCGGGTATAGCTTGCGCCAAGCTTAAATGACGCTTCGAGATCCGGGAGAATGGTATAAATATAGGCTCCGGCAATTGGCAAGGTGGATCGACCTTGCGCGAAGAACCGATGACCAAAGGCATAGACATGTCCATCGACCACATCCGTTACCGTGCCAATCGCGGACATATCCATATCGCCGTTAAGCAGCGGCACCGCAATGGCCGCACCGGGCCGCAATTTCATGGCCGCGGCCGGCGTCATCGCCAAGCCCCCCAATTGTCCTTTGCCGCCGTTGCCCGCAGCGCCTGCCGCCAGCGGAACCATGCCCGTTCCACCAAAGGCGTTTTGCAGATAACGCATGACGCTGCCTGACCCGCCGCCAACCATCAGAGGTGATGACAGAGGTTGTAATTTAATGGCATTTTTCGTTGCCAGTCGCATGATCGAAGTGCTTTTCCCCGCTCCGCCGCCATAGAGATGGCGGACCATTGCCGACCAGCCAAGGAGTTTGTGAGCCTCGGCGGAGTGTTCCATCCAAGTCAACGAACCCGAGCCGCCCCGCATCGCCATTTTTTTATTTCCGCTGGGCAGCGGAATATGCAGCATCTGCCGAATCGGCTGCACACCACCGATAGGATCTTTGGAAAAGTGCCAACCATAGGCAATCGCCCCGATCAGCTTGCCATCAATGTACACCGGCGATCCGCTCATTCCTTCAATAATGCCGGAATGTCGCAATCCCAATCCCCAGCAACGAACGAGAATAACATTCATATCCGGGCCGAAGTCTTTCACCACGTCGATGATTTTGACATGAAATTTCTGAATATCCGCGCCGTGCATCACGGTCAGGCCATAACCCACCATGCCGGGTTTGAGTTGATTTTCGAACATACATCCCGGTGGTGGCTTACCCAGCGATTCAAAGGAATCAGCCTGTGCTGTGCGGCTGAAGCCCGCAACCATCAGAGCCAGCGCCGCGAGAAAACCAATCATCTTTTTAATCATCAACACACCGCAACTGTTCCATACTTGAACAAACTGTAACGATATTTCCATCCGCCGACAATACCCGGTCAGAGTTACGGCCCAGCTTCCATCCGGTTAAGCCGTCATTGCCGACATGGCATTTTACCCTACGCTCAACGTCCCGCCGCTGTTCGCCATCGGAATTTCTGCCGCAATACGTCAAAGTATCAACTGCATCTTGGTTGCCCTCTGACGGCGCATAACACGCCGCAGTTGCGCGGGCTTTCGGGTTACTTGCCAAGCCGTTCCATCATAGGTGCCGGGTACCGCAGACCGGCGGTTGAACCTTTCGGGGCGGCATCGCTGATGCGGCTGACATCCTCGGCGGTCAGTTCCACATTCAATGCGCCGAGATTCTCGTGCAGATATTTGCTCCGGCGGGTTCCCGGAATCGGGATAATATCGCTTCCGCGCGAAAGCACCCACGCCAGAGCGAGCTGACCGGGTGTACAGTGCTTTTCGCGCGCAATGTCATTAACGCGATTGACGATTTCCAGATTCTTCTGAAAATTCTCCCCCTGAAACCGTGGATGATTTCGCCGATTGTCATTGGGAGCCAGATCTTCGGGCTTTTTTATCTGACCGGTCAAAAAGCCGCGGCCCAGGGGGCTATAGGCCACAAAGGCGATTCCCAGCTCTCGGCATACATCCAGCACCCCATCTTCCGGATCGCGCGTCCACAGGGAATACTCGCTTTGCAGAGCGGAGATTCTATGAACTTTCGCGGCGCGGCGAATGGTTTCGCCGCCCGCTTCGGATAAGCCAAGATATTTTACCTTGCCGGCCTGCACCAGTTCCGCCATGGCACCCACGGTATCTTCAATGGGCGTAGCGGTGTCCACACGGTGCTGGTAGTACAAATCAATGTGATCAACCCCAAGCCGCCGCAGACTCGCATCGCAGGCCTGTTTGACATATTCCGGGGTACCGCATACCCGGAGAAATTCCCCCTTCGGTCCGCGCACATTGCCAAATTTGGTCGCCAGGAAGACATTGGATCGTCGATCTTTTATGGCCTTGCCGACCAGCGTTTCATTGTGACCGACCCCGTACATATCAGCGGTATCAAGAAAATTGCCGCCCGCCGCCAGATACTCATGAATCACGCTGATCGATTGGGCATTATCCGCCGGGCCATAAAATTCGCTCATTCCCATGCAACCCAACCCGATTGCTGAAACCTGCGGACCGCCTTTTCCCAAAGATCGCGTTTGCATGCATAACTCCTTAATCATTCACAATGCTCATCTTACGCAGAACAGCGCCCGCGTGGCAAGTTTTGGCCGCCTACTTGCGGGAGAAAAAAAACGCAAACATCCTCCGACATCTTGCGGGGATATCCAGAAGGATGTCACACCGAAAACGGAATTCCGTGCGCGGTTGACGGTACGGCTTATTGGCCCCGTGATCTGCATCAGCGCGAAGCGTCTGCGCCGAGGCAGTCCCAGGTACGGCCATCACGGGCCAGTAATTCATTGGCCGCCTGCGGTCCCCATGATCCGGGTTCGTACATTGCCAGCGGCGGTGTTCCGGAAGTCCAAGATTCTTCGATACGGTCAATAATGCTC
>JAKAYZ010000413.1 GCA_021816165.1 Planctomycetota bacterium
GGCGGTATTGGGCACGCACGATTACCTGATCCGCAAGTACGAGGATACGGCGATGCCGCCGGACAGTCCGGCTTCGCTGGTGCAAATCAATTTAAACTTCTACCCGACGGACTTTGCCACACCGCACGTACCCAATGTCTGCTGGGTGGGGGCAGGTTTGCAGCGCGTGAAGGACAGCCTGATCACCATAAAAAATGTTCCGCACGCCGATGGTAAGGTATCGGATCTGCCGATGCGGTTTTTGGCGTTTGCCAAACCCAACGGGGCTGGCAGCGGCATGCCATTGATGTTCAGCCATCAATCCGGAGGAGAATATATTAATACCGCGTACACATTTCAGGTGGATGGCAAATATGCGCCCAACACGCAGCAGGTAAGCGCCATGTTCTGGCATGCCAAGAGCAAATACGGCTACGATTGCAAAATTGAGGTGGACGTGCTGGGGCCATCCACCCGTGCCGAGGCCCGAAAAACTATTAGCGCGTTTATCCGCGCGGCGTTGCCGTCCATAGAGCGGATTTTACCGAACTGGAAAAAACTAAACGCACCATCAGATCAGGGTGGTACCGCGGTGAATAAGAAAGTGCCACCTTCGTAAGAGGCCCGGCGATTTGTGATTGGGCACCGGTTGGTCGGAAACATGAGCAAGGCGATGAATCTGGACTTGCGGAAAACTATCAAAGAGGATATCGATGGCTAGAAAAGTAAATAAAAGATTCCTGGCGATACTCTTGACCGTGCTGGTGGTTATCATTGGCCTCGGGGCTGGTGTATTCTGGATAAAAGATCGGCTTGAGAATAATCCTGCGCGATTGGAAAAGGAGGCTCAGGCTTACTTGAAGGCCGGCCACGTGACGCTGGCGATTCAGGCCTACCAGCGGGCTGTTATCGCCAGCGAACGCCAGCATCTACCGGGGGCTGCGGAACTGCTGTACAAGGTGGGCAATCTGTTTTATGCCAATTCAAACAAGCATCGCCGCTGGATCGACCAGGCGTTTCAATCGTGGAATGCGGCGGTTCGCACCGACCCCGGGTACATGCCAGCGCAGCGCCGATTATTACATAAATCAGCCAAATACGCCCAGTTAATGCCGTCCGCCGGTGCGTGGGGCCAAGTGCGACAGACGGCTGACGCGGTCTTGAAGGTGGACACCAAAGATGCGGAAGCCTACCGCCTGCGGGGCGAGTCCCGGCTCAACGCGGTCAAAGGTGTGCTGGCTTTGACCGACGCCCGGTATAAGGCTTCCATGGCGGATTTTACCAAGGCCTGCCAACTGGCACCGACCGATCCCCGGCCTTTTGCCAACATGGCGGGGGTGTATCTTATGCAGGCGGCGACGGAATTAAGCCAGCAGACGATCAGTAAGGCGGCGGCCACGGAACTTAGAGCCAAAGGGCTGCAAGTCATGCAGTCATTTGTGAAGAAAAATCCCCGGAACATGCTGGGCTGGCTGTATCTGGCGGCACTGTGTCGGGGCAACCCGGCCTGGCACAAACAGGCGGACGCTGCGGTTGCCCGGGCGGCCAAACTTGCTCCTGGTAATCCGAAGGTGTATCAGGCCCGGGCGTTGCTGCTGCAGGCGGAAAATAAACCGCTGGCGTTGCAGCTGGCTGCTCTTAAAAAGGTCATTGCCCTGGAGCCTGAAAAAATGGCGGGTTATTTTCAGCTGGGGCATCTATATTTACAACACAATGACTTTGACTCGGCCGTGCATTATCTGAATTTAGGCTTAGCGCATCCCACGCCGGGCGGCGGGTTTAAACCGATGTTGAACCGGGAAATGAAGTTTCAGTCTTATCAATGGCTGGCCGAGGCGTACTTAGCCATCGGTCAAAAGGCGGTTCCCGGTTCTGCCGCCCGTACGCTGGCGCTCAAAAAAGCCCAACAGAATATCGCCCGCATCCGCCTGCTGGCGCCGAAAACACCGTGGGTTATTTTGTCCACAGGGCAATGGCAGCTTGAAAAGGGCCAAGTGACCAAGGCCCTGGCCACGTTGGCGCAGGCCGCCACCTTGCTTTCACCAAGCAATCCACGGGATGTGCGGTTATGGGTGATGGACAAAGAGCTTATGGCCCAGGCGTATGAAATGATAGGGCAGTCCGGCTCGGCCCTGACGGAATTTAACGACATACTCGCTCGGGCACCGGGCGCGGTGGCGATTTTGCTTAACAAAGCGGCGCTGGAAGCTCCCGTGCATCCCCACGATGCTCTGCATATTGCCAATCGCATTTTAGCCCAGGACCCCACCAATACGGTGGCCATCGCCATCAAGGCCCAGGCCTTGGCAGTGTTGAATCGTGTTTCTGATTTGGCCGCATTTTTAACTCCCGGCAACACGGCCGGTAATTTGCAGCTTTCGGTCCTGCGAGCTCGGGTGGCATTGCGGCAGGGTCATGATTTAATGGCGTGGCATATCATCAAGCCATGGGTGAAAAAGTCTCCCGGCGACAGCCGTACCGTTATTATTGCGTATGTGGCACTGATGAAATTGCATCGGATATCCGCGGCCAAGGCCTTGGTGGCCGCTGCCGTGAAGGCGGTACCGAACAATTTGCAATTTCTACTGCTGGCTTCCGCGCTTCGCGCGGGGAAAGCTCCGGTGGTGAAGTTGCGCTCGGTGGACAGCGATCTGGCGTCTATCAGCCTGCCAGGAGAATCGGCGGTGGCGGCGCAATTGGCGGCCATCAAGACGTTGCCGGACGCGTTGCAGCGCAATTTAATGCTGGCCACTTTCTATTTGCAGCAAAGTAAGGTCAAGGCGGCGGGGGTAGCCGTGGCCGCCGCGGCGGCCATCAGCCCGCATGATCCGGCGGTGGTGGAGCGGGAGTTTGAGTTGTCGATGCTGACTAAGGATTATAAAAAGGCCTCCGAGGTGGCGGGTCTGGCGGGTTCGCTGAATCTGGACG
>JAKAYZ010000414.1 GCA_021816165.1 Planctomycetota bacterium
CTGATTGCCGAAGCCCTGATCCAGGCCGGCAAGGAAGTTGGCTTTCGGGTTCCTGTGGTGGTGCGGCTGGAAGGCACCAATGTGGAAAAGGCACGCGACATGCTGGCCGGGGCGCGGGGTGAATTGCCCACGCTGCAATCGGCGACCGACCTCAACGATGCCGCCAAAAAGATTGTTGCCGCCGCCGCCGCATAATGGGCGGCATTGAAAGGAAATTGGAGAAGCGTAAATCATGTCGATATTGGTTAATAAAAATACACGGGTGATCTGTCAGGGCATCACGGGCAGCGGAGGCGGGGCGTTTCACACCAAAGGGTGTCTGGATTACGGCACGCAGATGGTGGGTGGTACGAGCCCGGGTAAGGGGGGCACCCAAGATGCCAATGGTCTACCTGTGTTTGACACGGTAGAGCAGGCCGTGCGCGCCACCGGTGCGACCGCCACGATGATTTTTGTACCGCCGCCGTTTGCCGCCGATGCCATCTGCGAAGCCGCCGCCGCCGGTATTAAATTAATCGTAGCCATCACCGAGGGTATCCCGGTGCTGGATATGGTCAAGGCCAAAACGTATCTGGCTGGCCTGGGTGACGATGTTATTCTGGTGGGGCCTAACTGCCCGGGTGTGATTACTCCCGGCGAGTGCAAAATCGGCATCATGCCCGGCTACATTCACCAGCCACCAACGGCCGGAAAGAAAAATGTGGGTATTGTAAGCCGCTCCGGCACATTAACTTATGAGGCCGTCTGGCAAACCACGCAGATGGGCTGGGCGCAGAGCACGTGCGTGGGTATCGGTGGCGATCCGGTCAAGGGGCTGGAATTTATTGATGTCATCCGCCTGTTTCAAAATGACCCCGCTACCGATGCGATCATCATGATCGGGGAAATCGGCGGTACCGCCGAGGAACAGGCCGCCGAATTTATTAAAAAACACGTCACCAAGCCGGTGGCGGGTTTCATCGCCGGCCGCACCGCCCCGCCGGGCAAGCGTATGGGCCATGCAGGTGCCATCATCAGCGGTGGTGAAGGTACAGCGGAAAGTAAAATTGCGGCCATGCGCAGTGCCGGTATAGTGGTGGCCGACTCGCCTGCCGATATGGGCAAGGCGCTGGTTCAGGCGGCAAAATAGTCGCAGATACCGATTGTTACGCGCGCGTCCTTTGGGAAGGTTCACGCCATGGAAGGCCCGCAGGTAAAAGCTTTGGCCGATCGGCTCGGCGAACTGACTCTCGGCCGGAAAGTTGACCGGATTGATGTACCGGCCGACCGCTGGCAGGCCAACGTGCTGCTCAAGCACTGTGCGGGGCGACACATCAATGCCATTCGGTCACTGGGCCAATGGCTGATCTGGGATTTCAGCCATGGCATCAGTTGGGTGTGCTATCCGCTGCGCCAATGGCGCTGGTCTTTGGAATCGCTGCAGCATAATCCTGCCGACTTTCAACCGCTTGTGCCCCGCGCCGGTAAGCGTCCACTATTAAAATTGTCTTTTCCGCATGGCGCTGTATTGACCCTTTCGGGGCGACCGATCTTTCTGGTGCTGATGACCGATGCCGTGGCCCGCCATCCCAGTTTGCGGGAACTTGGGCCCGATATTTTTGATCCCGCACTGACCATCAGCCAATGGGCATTGCGGGTACGGGCGGCCAAGCCGCGCAACATTTCGCACGCATTGATGAATCCGTCAATTGCCTGCGGCATTGGCAATGAACTTAAATGCGAAACGCTCTTTACGGCGCATTTACATCCATCCACGGCCATCTCGTCTCTGCAGATGGCAGACTTGGAACGCTGCCTGCAGACGGTTCGCGAACTTGCCGACGCCGCCTATCGCCGCGCCTTGGGTCATCCCTTTCCGCTGCACGATCAGCCGCGTGTTTATGACCGGGCCGGCGAACCATGCGATAACTGCGGAACGCCGATTGCCGTGGATCACAGTGGTCGCGATGGCCATTGGAGTTGGTTTTGCCCCACCTGCCAGGCCCCGCCAGAAGAGCCAAACCTTTTCGGTAAGCTGCCGTTCTCGCAGCGCGGATTTCAGTTGGAAAGATCGGTTCGTAGTTCGGCCCCGTCCGTCTGAATATGGCAGCTATTTATGCGGCATGGGCCACCCCGTTATAAAAATGCGTATAATCCAAGTGGTGGTCGCACGGTGCGTCACACCGGCTCAAATGCGTAAGGAGAAACTCGATGAAAATTTTTGTTGATACAGGCAGCCTTGAAGAAATAAAAAAGGCCAACGATCTGGGTGTGCTCGACGGCGTGACGACCAACCCGTCTTTGATTGCCAAGGAAAAGGGTGTGGATTTCCACACGCGAATTGCCGACATTTGCAAGATTGTTAAAGGGCCGGTGAGTGCCGAAGTGGTAAGCACCGACGCTCCCGGCATGCTGAAAGAAGCCGAGGAACTTATCAAGATTGCCCCCAATGTGACCATTAAACTCCCCACCATCGCTGAGGGGCTTAAGGCGTGCAAAATCCTTTCCGATCGGGGCGTGAAGGTTAATATGACGCTGGTATTTCAGCCGCTCCAGGCGCTGATGGTGGCCAAGGCCGGTGCAACGTTTGCATCCCCGTTTCTCGGGCGCCTCGATGACATCGGACAGGACGGCATGACCCTGATTCGGGAAATTCGCACAATTTATAATAACTATGGCTACAAAACGCAGATTTTGGCAGCCAGCATTCGCAGCCCGCTCCACCTGGTTCAGGCCGCGATGATCGGGGCTGACGTGGCGACCGTGCCGTACAAGGTGTTGGAAGAGGTGTTGCGCCATCCACTGACGGACAGCGGTTTGAAGAAATTCCTCGAGGATTGGGAAAAATCACATGCCGCCAAGGCGTGAACCGCCGAGCCGGTTACCGGCCGCCCGGCCACGGCGATCCGCACCGGATCAGGCT
>JAKAYZ010000415.1 GCA_021816165.1 Planctomycetota bacterium
CCAGGCAGGTCCTAAGATGGTGCCGCGTGGAACGGGCGTTGCGGCAATGGCAGAGTGTGGATTGTCGAGAGTTGGCAAGGTCATGTCGGCACCAGATAACGGAAAACCGCCTCCAAATTATCATCCTCAGAGTACATTTCTGTGATCTGCTGGTTGGTCTGCCCAGCCAGTTGGGGCAATCCGGCGTAAAAAGCGTCCGGTTGGCGGGTTTCCACCACGAGAAATTGTTGGCGGCCTTGCAGGCGGATGCTTTCGACATGCGGCCATTGGATCAGACCGGCTGCGAGAGCGCGGCAATCCTGGCATGCCAACACAATGCGGTGCGGATGTTGATCCATCAGATCGCGAATTTGCCGGATATGGCCGTGGGCCAGCAGCCGCCCCCGATTCAGAAGTATGATGTTGGGGGTGATGGCTTCCACCTCATGGAGTACGTGGCTGGAAATGAGGATACTTTTACCGGCCGCGGCCAGGCCCTGAATGATGTCCATCAGATCGTGTCGGGCCACAGGATCGGTGCCGGTCATCGGTTCATCAAGAAACAGCACCTGCGGGTCATGCACCAGCGATTGGGCCAGTTTGGTGCGCTGCCGCATGCCTTTGGAATAACCCGCGACAATTCGATTTTTATGCCCGGTCATCCCGACGGTCTCCAGTGCCCGCTCGCCGGCTTGACGGGCTTGTGCGCGGCTCATCCCACTCAGGCGGGCGCATGTGGCCAGAAAATCCGCGCCGGTCATCCATTCATACAGGGCATCCTGCTCCGGGCACAAACCAATGCTGCGATTCAACGAGGGATTGTTCCACGTCCGTTGGCCAAGCACCTCCACGGTGCCTTTGCTGGGAAACAGCTGGCCGGTGGCCAATTGCAGCAGTGTGGATTTACCGGCACCATTGGGCCCGAGCAACCCGGTGATGCCTGGGGCAATGCGTACGGATAGCTTGTTGAGGCCGATGACGTTGCCAAACCACTTGCTCACCTCGTGGAAGGCGACGATCGGTTTTATTTCAACCGGTCCAGCGATCGAATCGACAGATTGAGAATACATAACGAGAGTCCCGATAAGACGGCCAGAACAACGGCCGACCAATACCATGGATACCACGGTCCGCCCAACCTGACCAGCAGGCGGTGCTGGCTGGACGCGGTTGGTTCCAACAGCGAGAGTTTTTTCCAGGCTGTGTTGGTGCCCAATAAATGCGCCCCCACCCGCGAAAGGTTGGTGGTGTAAGATAGCAGCGCACGCCAGTTGTGGCTGGTGGGAACAGGTTCATGGGTGGCCGGCCTTGACCGCGCAACTGCTCCATGTGGTGCCGATAGGTGCGACACCGGCGGAGGATGGTCGGTGTAACGTCGCTGCTGCTGATGCACCGCGCTAAGCACCGAACTTCCTATGTTGCCGACAAACCACAGCCCCAGCCACAACAGCGCCACGTGCCGCGAATTGCGCGAAAGGGCGGACAGGGCCAATATTAACAGCCCCGCGGATATGGATATGAGTAAGCCGTAGGCCACCGCCCCGATCAGAATGCCCAAAGTATCGCGGACCACGGTGAGGTCCACGCTGAAGAGCAGCCCGAAAATATAGGCGATGACGGCGGGCACGATCAGCACCAGACCCAGAAAAGTCATCACCACCCCGAGTTTGCCCAGAAAGTAGTCCAGCCGCCGCACGGGGCGGGACAAATAGAGCGGCAGGGCGTTTGCGCGTAAATCCCGGCTGATCAAGCCGGGGCCGACGATTAAAATCAAAATCATGGCAAAAAATATTTCAACATGAAAAAAGTAGCCGTAAGCCAGGCGCCAGACCTCCGCGCGGTAGTAACGTGGATCTGCAATAACGCCGGGGTTCATGAATTGCATAAATTGGATGAATATCCGGGCTATTTTGGATTTGCGCTCCAGAAGTCCCCAAGCCGAAAGGGTCGTGACCAACAGCAGGGCCGGCACCCAGGCCGCCAGCAGCACGTAGCGCAAAAAATAGCTGCGCATGGCGATTTTTACGCCGTGCCGTGTTATCGCCAGCCAGCGCCACCGGTGGCCGGCCAGTCGGCCTGACCAATGTTGATAGCCTTGATCTATAATGGGCATATGGGGTGCTCCACGGCGTTCAAGAACACTTCTTCCAGGGTGCTGCGCTGGGGCCGCAGGTGGCGTATTTGCTTCCCAGTGGCGGCCGCGGCCTGCCAGATCATGGCCGGGGAGGACTCGGGCGGAATCTGGATCAGCAGGATATCTCCACGGCGTTGTACTGCACAACCCAGGTCGGTGAGCTGCCGGGAAAAAGACGTTGCATCCTCCTTCAGCCGCACTTCAAAACTGCCCTGGTGTACCGCCATAAGCTCACGGATATTTCCCTGCACCAGCAAGTGGCCCGCGCCCAGGACGATAATATGGTCACAGACGGCCTCCACGTCAGGCAATAAATGGCTGGAAAACAACACGCTCATGGATTTGTGATGGGCGAGGTCGCTGGCCAAAGCCAGCATATCTTGTCGCCCTGCGGGGTCCATGCCATTGGTGGGTTCATCTAAAATCAGCAGTTGGGGGTCGTGGATAATGGCCGCAGCGAGTTTGAGCCGTTGTTTCATTCCAGACGAAAAGGTTTCCACCTTGCGGTACCGCACTTCCGTCAGGCCCACATAGTCCAGCACTTCGTGGGCACGCTGCATGGCATCTCGGGCTGGCATCCCGACCAGTTCGCCGGCGTAGGCGACAAATTCAACCCCAGCCACACCTGGAAATAGACACTCGTCTTCCGGCACGAAGCCGATGCGTCGTCGAATGTCCAGTGGCTCGCGCCGAACATCCATTCCCAGCACCTGAATGCGGCCGCTATTGGATGGGATAAGTCCCAGCAGGGTACGGATCATGGTGGTGTGGTCCGACCCGTTGGGTCC
>JAKAYZ010000002.1 GCA_021816165.1 Planctomycetota bacterium
GGCTGCCTTGCCTGGCGGCCAGCGCCTGTTCCAGCATGGCTTTGTATTTATCCACCGCCGCCTGATAATCGCGTGGATCCAACCGCACGAGAATGGTTCCCTTTTTGACATATTGATTATCAAGCACCGGCACGGTAAGCACGCGCGCGGAAACCTGCGGACTTATATAAATCACATGGGCGCGAACATAGGCGTCATCCGTGGAGACGTATTTCTCCGCGTGTATATACCACGGCACACCGAAAATCAGTGCCACAATCAGCAGCACCACACCGCCGATAAGAAATATTTTCTTCCGCTTCTGACCGTTCTCCGCGCCAGTGGCCGCCGGCTTATCCGCACTCGTGCGGGCCGCTTCTGATGGTGCCGCTGTGGGGCGCATCCTCGGTGAATTGGTTTCCGTTGAATCCGTCATAATGTTTTCTCCTTGCCCGCGGCTATCTTTGCCGCACGCTGTCCGGGGATTAAAATCCGGCAGTTGTGAATAAACCCCTTTTATGATTTTACGTGTTCCTGTTCCGAACTTGCGGTTGGGCGCTGCATAATGGCGCGAATGCCGCCAAGGGAAAAGGTGGTAATATGATCGGCTATTTCATCGATGTCTGACGCACAGTAGCAGCCTGTCCCTCGCATTTTCAGCACCACTGCCCGGCACCGCAGGTAATATTGGCATTGACCGGCAATGCTTGAGACCACCAGATTCAATTCGCTGGGAGAAAGCTTCCGTTCGCCAAGCAGTTCGATCACCGCGACCAGTCGGTTCCGCCACGGTTCAATGACATCATGAATATAGCGCTCCAGCGCCGGTGATGGTTCGAACTGTTCCAATGACAGCATGCGGAAATACCACTCCGGTCGGCTTTCATCGAGTAAGGATTCCAGAGAACTGCGGACAAACGACCGCAATGCCACAAGCGGATCACCGGACGCCAGATGGTCCACATCTTCGGGTAAAAAATGCCGGCTTAGCCGGCGGCCAAATTTTAACGTTTCCAGATACAGATTTTCCTTGCTGGCAAAATAATAGTTGACGGCCGCAATATTGGCTCCGGCTTTCTCGCAGATCGTTTGAATTGTCGCGCGATGAAAGCCATGCAGCGCAAACACCTCTCCCGCCGCCAGCAGCAGACGGTTCCGCGTTGAATCATCTTGTGATTTTTCAATATTTTTAGCCACCATGCACTCCAATGCGTCCAATCGTCTAAAAATCATTTTAAAAAGGGCATTTGAAATGTCAAATGAAGTCAGAAAAATCAGCGGCGGTCACAACGACCGCCGCCCGCTGGAATCGTATTAAATGAAACGGACTTTTTCTCGTGAAATCAGCCGGTGCTCCGTTCCAGAGCCGCATGAATGTCCGGTAATCCGGGCCATCGCAGAACCTTACGAGGTAACCCGGTGGCGCAGAGCGTCACCATTACCATGCAAAATAATAGGGATTACGCTGATAATGTACGTGCACCTGTGACATGGGTTGCCAGACCACCGCCGCGTCATTGTACAATTCGTGCACCCCGGCCGGCAGATGATTGCCGTTGTCTGTTTCCACGTGATTGGACGCCGGAGCCAGCGGCGAAAGTACATGGCCGGCGCCGAATTCCGACATGAGTCCCGTTTTACCTGATGGACCGGTCATCATGGCAATATCCGAGGCTAACAGTGACCCCGGACTGGACTGCGGGTCTTCCGCCGGCATGTGTTGTTGATCCTGCGTATTCCAGTAGGTCACCCTTTTGAAGTCTTGTTCCAGATTGCCTCCCTGTACCCCTTTTTTCCCTTCATTGAGCAAAACGCCGTCAATATCGTAAGCGGGACTGTAGTTTTGCGGGTAGGTACCCGGCGAAACACGGCTGGCGTCGCCATCGTCCAACAAGACGTTTCCTCCGTCACCACGATCCACCCAATAGCAGTATCCGCTGTACCAGCTCCATTCCAGGCAATAGCCGTTGGTTTTATGTACGCCTCCGCTGAACACAGCGCGTGGACTTGCTATAACCTGGTTATGCAGCGTAATGACCCCAGGTTCGGGACAGAATAGCAAAGATATACCCCGTAACGTCGGTGGAATAATACCGGGCATGATGGTTTTGCCGTTCATGGTTCTCGGAACACCGGTCACCATGCTTTTTCCGGTATATCCGCCGACGCCAAAGGAACTGTAGTAAAGCGGCCCGAACCCCCAGCCCGGGCATTGACTTCCGCTGACGGGGTATCTGAATCCACCCATTGGCGCAAGCTTATAGTCGGAACATCCCGGCGGATATTGCCCTTTATAGACTACGGCATACTCACGCATGGCAATGCCCAACTGCCGTAGATTGGACGCACAGACAATCCGCAAGGCCAGATTCCTGGCTCTGGCCAACGCCGGCAACAATATCGACATTAATATCGCAATAATGGTCAGTACCACCAGCAATTCGGTGAGGGTAAATGCCGATGACCGCTGCGGCGGCCTTAACGAGCAATGGATGATGGGCAACGATCCGGGCGGTTGCGCCGTCGTTGATAATTGGGGAACCGCTGGTTTATTGATCCGTGGCTGACGTTCCATTATCACCGGCTCACCTATTGGATTCTTATTTTGCTGATGAATCATAAAACACCGCGTCTCATTAAGGCCGCAAAGCTGTCATGCCATCGTTGTCTCCGCCGGCCAGCCCCAGCCAATTCAAATTCATTGCGGCAGCGCCGGAAACTCCGCGGACCACAACGCCATTGTTCAATTCCACCACCGCTGGTGTTTGAGCAAACCACTGGTGGCTGGAATCCAGCGTCGCATGCAACGGGATATTCGAATGAAATAGATTGTGCGGAACCGAAGATTCTGATCCCGATGGTACGCGCACAAAGGCAGCATGCGGCTTCTGCCCCGAAGTTTCCTGCTGTTGCGCCAGGCCCTCGTAAATCGGTATTGTGGCCCGGCATTCATCGCAACTGGCATGGTAAAACATCACGATCCAACGGCCATGGGCAAGGGGGGTGCTTAAATAAATTTCGTGCTGCCTGGATACACCGGTAGCGTCGGCATTCTGCAGGTGGTCCCCAGTAGCCTGTATCATGCCCGTCACTGGCTGGGATTGCACTATATTGGCCAATACTGGCAGCCGCCGACCAATCCATTTGTTCGGTTCCAGGATGACAATTTTACCGCTATTGGCTGTAACAAGGCCATTGGCAGCCGCTATCGGGTAAGGGCGAAACACGGCGGAACCAACGCCCATTAGTAATCCAATCCCGGCAGCCGCCGCGACCGGCCACTTGCGTTTTGACCATCGTGATGGATCTGCATTGTTTCCACGCAGCTTGGCAGAGAACCTCAGCGCGAGAAGAATTGCGACATCCAGAACGAACGTAAACCACGGATTCACACGCACCTGACCGAAACATCCGCAGTCGATTTTACCGGCAAGTGCCTCGAATAGGGTGTAGCAGGCAAATAAGCTGAAACAGCCAATGGCAACCCGCTGTGCGGCCTTCGGGAATGCTCCGCTGATCAGCCACAGGCCGAGAAAGATTTCCCAAGCGATTAGGGCCGGATCAAACCCGGGAAGACCTCGTACTCCCGTAAGCGGGACTCTCGAGTTGGTAAATTGCAACGCGCCACCTGCAGCATAAATGAGCAAGACCGTGATCGCTAAACGGACCACAGAAAGCAACAGGCCCCGCCAACCCAAGTGCAGCCCTGCGTACTTGCTCGCTTTGGGCTCCCTATTTCCGAAGGGAGCAAAGTCCTGGGGGAGTACTTCCGCCATTCTGATCCTCCGCAGCTTCGGCCAATCCGATTCCCAGATGGACTCAGTGGCCGACGATATCCGGCGCGGCGAAAACCGGAATATCCAGGGTCGATTTTACTCCGTCGTACAAATAGGCAACATGGACATCGCCTGGAAAAAGCGCGTGGCCAGGAAACAAACGCAGCAAAACGACAATACGCCCGTCCTCCAACGCCGCGTGGAGCCCGGGACCGCTGCTGGTCACCGCAAACACATGCGGGGGGCTACCGATGCCGGGACCGGTGACCAATCTGACGATCTTGGAAATTGAGCCGGTCCTCGTGCCTGGTGACAAAACCAATGCTCCGGGAACGGCCTCCAGAACCGGCACCGGCGTGGCGTACACGTCGAATTTGAAATTCAGTGGAATTCGCTTTCCCTTGGACCGGAGCGTTCCTTGGAGCGTGATTACCTCCGCCGCTGGCCGGCGATCTGCCACCATCGCCACCGACGGGCGGAACAGGAACCTTTCGCTGGTACCCGGAGCGATCACGTCGGAACTTGGCACAACCGTGAAGAACCGCCCTTCGCCATGGGCGTTCCATGCGACACTAATCGGATCATCCGTAATATTCTCGGCGATCACAGATTGCGCCCTGTGGACGGGCTTGCCCGGGACATAGTGCCAGTAAACCTCGGTCCGACTGAAACGCAGTGATCCGACGACGACCGCCTCCACAGAACCCTGCACTTCCGGTATCGCTGCGCCACGACTCGCGTCGAAAATCAGAAACTGCTGGCGGACCGGACCCCTTTGGTCGGCGAAGAGCCCGGTGTAGCTGACCCTCACGACAGAACGGCCACCTGGAGGCAACACCGGATTAAATATCTTGACTCGGGTGCATCCACAGCCTGTCTGCTCGCCCAACGAGAGAGTGCGATCAGAAATGTTGCGCACGACCAACTGGTGCCGTGTTGTCTGGCCGTAGCAAACCTTGCCGAAAGCAATGGCGACTGCAGCGGATTTACGTGGCATTCCGATGGCAACGCCGGACCGGTTCCCAAGAACTGCCGCCGAGACAATCCAAAACCCCAGTGCCGTAGCCCCCGTTGACAACACGCACCCTAAAATAATTCTTCTCTTCTTCATTTCCTACCACTCCCCCTAAATCCCCTCGCCGGCATTGTCGCGGGGGGAACACCAGGGTTCTTCGATCCAACGAAATATACACTTGCCGGCCGAGTTCGTGAGTCGGTGACCATCGCTCCGAAGGGTGGTGTGTAGCGGAACGTGTGCGGCGGGAAAACATCATTGACGGCTACGCGGCTGACCGTGAGCCGGTCGTCATAATAAATGCGATTGCTATCACCGATCCACATCCGCTCGCGAGCGCGCGTGGGAAACCACACGCCGTTGCTCTTCCTGAAGCGTCGGAAATCTGACTCCTGGTAACGAACCCTCCCGTTGGGCCCACCCACAGCCTCCTCAACTGCGCGATAAATGCGTAATCCACCGACGAGTTTTAACTCGCAACGAAACTCGTATTTTTCCGTGCCGGATGGGTGCGTGGGGTTCAGTAGCAGGTACTGCAGGTTAATCATATTGGTGGATGGGTCATAGCTCTGTTTTACCAAGCGATATTTCGCGGTCGAACTCATGTTCTGCCATGGCGTGAGCCAAATGGTCCGCAGGTCGTCCAATCCCCAGTCCTGTGAAGCCAGCGGCAAATCCTGTTGCCACCAACTGCTGCTCCGCTTGAATATGGAAACGCTCCACCCACCGCCCCCGGGCCAAGCCTTCCATACCGACTGGTGCCCCACCACCCAAATCGCGGCGTGGGGTATCCCCCGTCTACGTTTTCCGCCTGGGCCAACATCCACATAACCACCAATTTGAATTTTCTTGGCAAAAACCAACCCGTCGGGGATATCCCATTTCAGTCGCACGAGTTTTGTGGTCTCCCTGTACCCGGCGGCGGTATTAAGCAGCCGTTCCAACTTGGGCTGTTTCTGCCCGAGCTCCTTCGCCATTCTCTCCGCCATGGTCCTTGTCTCGTAGATGCGTTGGTGGAGGATCATCCGCAGGTGTAGCGAAACGATCCTTTTGGCGACGGACCTGAAAACAGCGTTCCATTGCGACTCGGTCATTGCCGAGAAATTCCCGCTCTGCGGTGCCGCGCGGGCTGGCGTCGGCTCAGGCTTCGCCGCGCAGAAGAAATCGCCGGCCGATAGGAGCAACACCAACGCGGCCAAACCCACCGTAGTGCGGCCCTTCATTAGGGCAGCGATGCAGCCCGATTCCAGCCGTAAAAACCCTTGAAGCGTCATGTCAAGCACTCCTTATATCGAATAACATCAGGGAACCGGTCCCATCCGGAATGGTCTCCGCTTTGGAGGCGGGCCGGGAGGTGGTAAGGGGGCTTTTCCGGTGCATAGCCCCGGGGCAGGCATTCTTCCCGGACCGGCACAGCCAGAATCGGGAGCAAAAAGCCAGGCACCGACCATCGCAGAAAGGCCTCCAAACCCGCATGAACAGTGGACCGAAATATGCCGCGCAAGCGGCTCAATGTTTTCCCGGCAGGACTAGCCACCACCACAGCTTTGCTCTATGTAAGTGGGCGGGTAGGTGGTCTGCTCGAGGGCGGGGTAGCAGGTGTTCCCGTATTCCCCGACATCACAGCCGTTGCCCGTCCAGGTCTGCAACTCGTAGCCGCCATTCGAGCTCACCACGCAATTGTCTCCCGTTGCCGTTCCATTGCAGACGGAGTGCCCAGCCCATATTTTAAAAGATATAAGGCACGGCGCATTCGGTGCCCCCGCACATGGGACGCTAACCGGGGTCGATTGCCCAGCGGCAACATAAGAAGTGCCCTCGTTGGCGCATGATGCCAACAGCAACCGCCCTCCGGCTCCGACCGCCAGGCCGGCAGTGCATACGGCCGCCGCCATCGCCAAGGCCCGCAGCCTCTTCCGCTTCCCGCCGTCCGTCGCCGTGACTTCCTGTTTGATCTCCATGGAAAATACTCCTTGAAAAAACATTAAAGCAACCGAATGTGGCGACACACCACCTTCATTTCCGTTTTCACTATACGCCGGGGCGCGTAGTCCGCTTCGCGGCAGGCCGATGCCGCGTCAGCGAACCTTGGTGTTTCCCGGCCACTTCACCCTGGTCCAACAGCCACCACAGCGATTCCAACCGCTGGGCCGTATCCATTACGCCGTGCGGGTGGCGCAATTGCGCCACCCGCCAGCGAATCAGGCCGAACGCAAGTCCGGCACATGAGCGAGCCGCGCTTCCGAACCGCAGGCTCTTTTCAATCTGCCTTGAGGTCAGTATTCCGCGTGATTTTTCCGCCAACTCCCAACGGTGAAATAAATCCAGATGGTAATAACATCTTTCAGCAACGGCGGTAACGGTGGGATTTATCGGGGTAGCCCCGTGCCACGCGGTGCACCAGCGTAGAACCGAGGCATATTCCAGCCGTTGGGTGGCCGCCCAAACCGCCGGATGGCGATGTTCCAGCAAATTCAAAGCCTGCATAATATCTGCGGCCATGGCCACGTCACGATTGTTCGCAAATTCGACTGACGGGTTGCCGGTGGGATCATCAACAGGACGCCGAGGCCACCGAGCGTTTTCCGGCGACGGGCCACCGGATAACTGGCCGCTGCGCCATGCAGCGGCGAATCGCGTGCGGAATTCCGATTGCTGTTTTTCGCGGGCCTGCCACGCACGGTAGCCATAGTAATACGGCGCCGGATGCTCGGCCAATGGGTCCAACATCGCCGCCTGGAGTATGGTGTTGAGGGAGTAGTTTTTTGCGACGCGAATGGCCAACTTCATCGGCCCACGCACCAGAAAACGCTTCCAGATTCCGCCCCAGAAGTTTACGATTCGGGATTGCGCTATTCCCCGTCTGCCTGCCAATGGTGCGGTATTTGGCTGGCTGGCGGTGCCGAAATGAAAGGATGGAGGTAGCGGAATGGCTGAGACAACGTAATCGCGATTGCGATTCCACCCGTCGTGGCCATCCTTGTTAAAAAAGTAGAGCGACAGCGTGTAGGCTCCCGCCGGAATATGCAGATAGGTGTATAAATCGGGGCCTTGCCAAGTTGTGGGATAGGTCTCGCCGTGGTCATCGAGCTCCGTTTCTCTTCGGTCCATCTTCCAGGTAGCCTTATGGGCAGAAATACGTTGATCAAGATATATCTCAGGCAGTTCCAGCACTCGCTTTTGAGCGCTGGCAGACCACGTGGTGTGGAACTGAACGAGATCGGCCGTTCTGCAATGCGGGCCGATGGCCTCATAATGGTGGAGTCTGTTGTCTCCGGGCCGCCACAGGTAGTCGTAACCACCATCCAGACCACATGCGAACAAGCACGCCCAATATCTTCCATATCTGCCCAGCCAAGTTCCCTGCGTGCGCCAATCATCGGTAAGAGGAACGATTTGCGGTTGCTTGATTGGCTGCTGCGGAGCATTGTTCTTTAAAAGGTTTTGATACAAAAAAGATAACTGGGCGGTGGTTGGGGCTTGGGCTACGGCAGGCATGTTCGCCTGCCGCGGTAGGCCGGGAAGCAAACCATCAATCCAGTTATGCACAGCGCTGGCTGTGCGATCCCAAGGCGATTGTGTTTTAACCGCCAAATTCCCCACCGAGACTCCCATTCCGTAGTGGCCGACCAACAGTTGACCGTCGCTCAACGGCAGAATTGCCGAAATGTAGGAGCGCATAACGGACGCGTAATAAAAATGGGCCAACTGGGAGTGCGGAATTGCCGGTGGTGCCGGAGGGAGCTTATGGAGTTTTCCGGCCCTCCGTAATCTTGCGACTCTCATTTCCCATCGACGATGGGCGGCTAGTGCTTCGTCGAACCGCTTGATCTGCGGCGTCATTTCGACGACGGGCCCCTGTCCTAAGCTGCCGTGGCCAAGGGAATTGAACCACATGCCTGACCGCCATGTTCCCAGCCACAACTGGCCGAGCGGGTCTACCGCCAGACATGTGACATGATCTCCAGGCAACAGGTAAGCCAACACTTTTCGGGGCGGTTTGTGTATGACTCTCGGCGGATGCCAAAGTCCTTTTACTTTGGCAATGTAATCTCTGCCACGTTCGTACTGAAATACATAGGGATTGCCGGGGTTATTCCAGGCCAGGCCTTCATCGGTGCCCACGTAAATGCGGCCGTCTTTACCTGCGGCTACGGCATTGATCAAGTTGCACGGTAATCCGTGTCCGAATGCCGTGCGGGGCATCTTCCACGGGCCGGTGACAATTGACCAATTCTTATATGGGGGATATCCAATGGCCAGACCGTGGCACTGCGTTCCTACAAAGGCAACACCTTGCTTATTAAAGGCGACACAATCCGGGTTGGGCGGTAAACCACTGGAAAACAGGTCCTGGGATTTTCCCGACATGGCCTGTGGAAGGTAACGCCATTGATGTGTTGACGTTTCATAAATGCTCACACCGGCTTCGGTGCACATCCACACGGAATGGTCATACGGATCTGATACGATGGCCACAACATGGCAGCCCAGAGGCCCATTTAACAGTCCATAGTGTTTCCACTGGGTTCCGTTAAATACGCACACGCCATGGCGCAATGTGCCGGCCCACAGGCGCCCCTTGGCGTCCAGACATAATGAATAGATATGATTGCTGACCAGACCCTGGGAGTCGGCTTTATCATAGTGTGTCCATGGAGAGGTCGCATTGGGCTGGTAATGATAAATACCGGAATCTTCACTGGCGACATAAGCACCGCCACGGCCGTCGGAGACCATGGCGGTAATGTACTGTGCGGGGCAATGCAGGTTTTTGACATTCAGAATGACTGCCCCGTGATGGGCAACATCGTGGTGGCGAGGCGCGGAGAAAAAAGCTTTCAATGGCCGCATCCAGCCAGCCATGTTAGCGATCACCAACACAAGGATAACCACAGTTATGGCATTGACAATGCGGGAATGCTGGTTGAGAAAAGCGCGTATATTAGCCGGAGCCAGGCCGGCGAATCGGGATCGCGGGGGCGGTATTGGGGCCATTTTCATATAAAGGCCCCCCGATCATGGAAGTTCACTGGTGCCGGTGAAAGCACCCGGACGTGGTGCATAAATGTGTGCGTGTGTGTTGGGGGGGGGGGCAACATGGCTGACGATCCAAGGCGTTGTTTGGGGTGCGTGCAATCACACTTCGCCAGGCCCCGAAGCCCATTGAATGTCGTGGAATATTTCCGCAAGATGAACATCGCTTAAGTCCATCACAGTGTTAATTATTCGGTTCCGGCAGTGGCACACGATTCAACCCAGCTTGCCGCCGGAGGAAATTGCAACAACTCTTATAGCTCGTCCGAAAACAATTGGCAAGTGCCAATTTGCGTCAATTTCGGTGCCTTTTTGCGTCAAGTGCTATACCGGAACTGATGGGGGGGGAATGGTTTGTGATAAAGCCCGCGAGGTTGCCTCGGAACGGGTGATTTCATCATTGCCGCCGTTGGAATTGCCAATGCCGCCACCCCCAACGGAAACAAACGGTGGTGCAGCGTATGGCCCGTGCCACTTCGGGAAACAGGCCGCGGAAAAAACATAATCCGACGCCGGATACTCAACACTGGACCGGGCACCAGTCCATGATCGTCTGAGCCCCGGTGCGATTCGCTGCGCATCAATGGCGGCCGCCCGTGATTTAATTGGGTTATTTTCATGCGACTTCGGATGATTTTTCTTCCGAATGTCCATGCCAAAAACCGGCGATATCCGGGGATTGCGGGATCGTGCGTTGATAAAAAGCGAAAATGCGGGGGGCTGTCTGCCCCCGCATTTTATCAATGATCGCTAATCATCCGCTACATTCGGCGTGCCGACCTTAAGCATTACTGCACTGTGCACCGGAATCGTGGCGCTGAAAGATGCTTTCGTGCCAAGGTCCTTGCGTCGCCACAAATCCCGTATGTTCTGCATGCCGCGCATGGATTTCTCGCCGCGCCGCAAAACCGGGTCAACCATGTCCCATGATGGTATGGTGACGGTTTTCGGTACCATACCGAGGTTAAAGATGGCCACGGCCACCGTGCCATCCCACAACGGACGCGCCCATACTTCCAGCGATCCCTGCCGATCCACTCTCTGGGCCTGCACACCCAATTCATCCTGATTTACGGCCAGAACTTCCGTATTGGTCATCAGATCGCGCGTGAAGGTATTGGGTTTGCCAGGTTCCAGGAGTTTTTCCAGATCACATCCCAGAAGCAAAGGGGCGGCAAGCATGCACCAGTGCGTAATATGCGTAAGCTGCTCGTGCGGTGTAAGCTTGGTCCAATGCAATGGGCCGTCTTCAAAATAGCCCCAGCCAACCACCAGCATATCCGGATCATTCCAATACCCCGGGCCGGCAAAGGGAAACAACATGCCGTCGCTGTTAAAGCCATTGGAGATCATGGAACCCCATGAGTCGTTGATATCGCCGCTGATGCGGGCGCTGTTGCCCCGGACCGGCGGCTTGCCGGCCCAGGTCCAAACGTGGCCCATGCCATACTGGCACAGGCTGAAAAATATATCGCGGCCGGATTTCCGCAGCGCTTCTCCCATGACCCGGTATGGTTTGATGAATTGTTCCAAATCCGGGTGCGGGGGAGCTTTTTCTCCGTAGCTGCACCAGTCATATTTGAGATAATCCACACCCCATTGCGCGTAGGTGTTGGCGTCCTGCACTTCATGGCCGAAGCTGCCGGTGTGTCCGCCGCAGGTTTTGGGACCCGGTGAGGAATAAACGCCGAATCGCAGGCCGTGGCTGTGGACATAATCGGCCAACGCTTTCATATCACCAAATTTGTCCGTGGTTTGAATTTCGCCGGCGGCATTTCGGCCGTTCTGCCAGCCGTCATCAATATTGATATACATAAAGCCCTTGGCGGCCAGGCCACTGTTGATCATGGCCTCCGTGGCGGCGCGGGTGCGTTTGGCATCATTGGCCATTCCATAGGCATTCCATGAATTCCAACCCATCTGCGGCGTTAAGGCCAGTTTGTGCTCACCGGCCACCAGACGCAAGGTTCGATGGGCGGTACCCAGGGAATTTTTCGCGGTGAGCCTGACCTTATATTCGCCGGCTTGATTGATTTTACCGGTAATAATGCCATTTTCATCCATCGTCAATCCATCAGGCAATCCGGTGGCGCTGATGGTGACGGGTGTTTTGCCGGTGAAGGGAACTCGGAAAAGAAAGTCGCGCCCGGGCGTTGCGCCGAATATGCGCGGGCCATGAAATTCCGGCGTTTCAGGATCGCCGCTGGCGATTTCAGGATAATCATTGGCACCGGAATACGGCGATGTCGCCACGGGGCGGGCGGAGGCCCCGGGTGCCAGCGTGATAACCGGATCGAGCCAGTCGGCATGATCAAAATTGATTCCATTAACGCCGGGAAGCACCAGAAGCATTAATTCTTTGGCCCCCCGCAGATTGGCGCTGATCGGTCGCGCCGGTTCACCAACGCGCATCACCGGGGTGCGAGCTTTAACTTTGCCGTCAACCAAAAGCTCAAAAATAACCGCGGCTTGCTTGGTGGCTTCGTCGTCCACTCCAACTTTGGCGGAAAAGCGCAGCGCTGATTTTTTCAAATGAATCCGAAATACGCTTTCCGCATGCGTGCCAATGCCGTGACGAAATGTTTTTCCGCCAACACTTAACGTGTTTCCCTGCACACTTTTATCCTTGGTGGGGTTGCCCCAGCCCTGTTGCATCATGCTGAGGTCCAGATCTTCCACCCGGATAAACTTTCCCCCTGGCGCGGCCCGAACTGTTGCATCGGTCAACACCGTTCCGGCGGCCGTCATGACCGCGGCTGAGGCCGCCAGTTTGACAACATCACGTCGTTGATACCGCCGAAGATCTGACTGATTCATTTGCGTTTCTCCACTATGCAATGACCGTAGCATGTTCACCAAGACTTCGACACCGAAGCCTTCGATAAGTGTCATACTTTACGAACTTTATTCCCGGTTGGAAAGTCACTGAAATCGCCAGCCACTCGAATCGCCAGATCAAAATAAGTCAGGCGCGTCTCAAATCAGCTGCAATCGGAACGGACCTTAATCCTTCGTACCGCCTCAACCCGTAAACTGTCGGCTTGGCCATTCGCCGGCCACTGTTCGCCCGCCGTTGTTCCAGCATGGTGGCGGCGGCAAATGGGCATGGCAATGTGGTAAATAAGACGTCTTGAGTGTTTCAATGACCTCATTGCGGCTAAAATCTATGCCATGCACACGGAAGATACCATTGCGGCCATCAGTTCACCGGCAGGGGCGGCGGGGCGGGGGATTATCCGACTGTCCGGACCTATGAGCTGGACAATGGCACAAAGCGTACTGCGGCCCATTCCGGCCGTGCGTCCCTACCGCTGGCTGGACGCATGGCTTGTGGAAATCGCTTTGCCGGCCGGGCTGATATGTTTCCAGACACCGCGCAGTTTCACCGGGCAGGATGTTGCGGAACTGCATATTCCCGGAGCGCCGGCTCTGCTGGAGCTGATAATGGAAAAGCTGTTAAGCAACGGTGCCCGGCAGGCGGAAGCCGGCGAATTCTCCGCGCGGGCGTTTCTTAACGGGAAGCTGGACCTCACGGAAGCGGAAGGGATTGCCGCAACCATATCGGCCCGCAGTTCACATCAATTGCGGGCTGCCGCGAGCCTGCGGCACGGCCGCCTGCACCAATGGGTCAAACAGCACGCGGATGATCTGGCGGATATTCTTGCGCTGGTGGAAGCCGGAATAGATTTCAGCGATGAACCGGGCGTAAGCTTTATTGCGTTGGATCAATTACAGCGGCGCATTAAATCTGTAAGCGGCGCGATTCAAACGCTGGAATCACGTTCTGTAAGCTGGGAAGCACTGCCCGCAATGCCCGCTGTGGTACTGCTGGGGCGGCCCAATGTGGGAAAAAGCTCACTGCTTAATGCGCTATCCGGAACGGACCGGGCGATTGTGTCACCGGTGGCCGGGACCACCCGCGATGCGCTTTCCCTTGAACTCACGGATGCGTCACGTTCGGTGCGGCTTGTTGATGCCGCCGGAGTGGAAGATCAGAATACCGCAATGGCCAACCTGATGAATGATGCCCGGCGGCAAACGCTTCTGCGGGCGGATGTGATTCTCCTGGTAATGGATCATGCCGATACACCCGTTACCATGCGGACATTACTCGATGAGGTCCGGGACGCCAACGCCTGGAAAATTATTGTACGCAATAAATCAGATTTATCGGGCGGCCTGCGCGCCGCCCCGGCGGAACACTCCTTGCCCTGGATCAACGTTGCCGCAAAAACCGGATTGAATCTGCCCGCGCTGCGGGAGTTGATTTTTGACTATGCGTATCGGCAGGCACCCATGGCGGAAGAGTGTCTGACTCTTAATGGCCGGCATCAGCATTTGCTGCGGCAGGCGCAATTGGCGCTGAGCCGCGCTGAGGACATTCTGAAAACGTCCGGACAGTTTCCGGAACTTCTGGCCGCCGATCTGCGACTGGCTTTGGACGATCTTGGTTCTATTTCCGGTGCCATCAGCAGTGATGAAATTCTGGGGCGGATTTTCGGCAGCTTCTGTATCGGCAAGTAGTGATCGTCGAGCAACAACAGGATCGCTTTGTGCCACAATCTGTCCAGTTCTTCGCGATCTGCGAAGAATTCCCAGCTCGGCACACCGCGCCTTTGGCGGAGGGTTACCGCCGGCAGAGCCGGCGGCTGTGTGATGTTGGGTTGCGGCTTCGCCGCGCTGGGATAAATAGGTGCGTGCATATTGCTGTGTTGATGTTATTGCTCGCGGCAGCCAACTGAATAATGAGCTCACGCGGCTTGTGTTTCCGTGGCCTGGGCCGCGGATGTTATGTGCTGGCGAAAGCGGATTAGCTTCCTGGCAGGATGAGGTGGACCGCCCCGGCGCGCACGGGATAAACTCTCT
>JAKAYZ010000416.1 GCA_021816165.1 Planctomycetota bacterium
ACGAGGCCCTCCCCGAATACCGGCCCCCATCTCTCTACGACAGAGTTGCCCTGGTTAAATCGGATGGCTATCACGACCTCGGTAAACAGCCCAACGATGACCGCGTATTCTCCCCCGCGTGCGAACTTTTCATTCTTGGCGATATCTTGCCGTAATTTATCTTCGTGTGCATTACCAGCGGTGTTCACTTTGCCACGCCTCCGGAAATTATATTGTGCCGATTAATCAGGGACACGCCAGAGCCGACTTTAGGAGGTTTCCAGCACCACGTCAACCGGCCAAGCCGGGAAATATCGAGAGGCGGCGTGACAACGATAAATACCGCAATGATGCCGGGCATGGTAATTACCACCGGTTGGGCGACCTCTTGCATGGGGCCGACAGGGGGAAGCGCTCTGCTTGGCCTGGAGATTAAATGGCCTGTTTTGGTGTCATAAGGGATCGAGTAATGAAGGTAGAGAGCTGGGCGTAGGCCGCGGGAGGAGTCTCCTGATTTCGGCGGCAGCCACACTTTTGGAAAAAATCGGGGCGACAGGATTTGAACCTGCGACCCCTTGACCCCCAGTCAAGTGCGCTAGCCAGGCTGCGCTACGCCCCGATGTCTGGTATCCTAACGCATTGGCCTGAATTGTAAACCTCAAGAGAGGCCGCACCACCGACCCTGGCTCGACCACACCGCCGTCGGCTGGGTCGCAGGGTCAAATTTCCGTTGGGTCAAAGCCGTTCTGCACCACAATTCCACCTGCAGCCGACCTGTCTATTCATACAACTGCGCCGGGATCGCCGGCAACTCCTCCGGCTGCGCCACCACCACCGCTGGCTGGCCCTCCCGCCCAGCCAGCATGGCTTTTACTTGGACACTCTGGACTTTTTGACTGCAATACGTTAGACCATTGGTCATGGGGATGACCTCCCTTAAGGCGTTTACTGCCGATTGAACATCCATCGCGTTGTGAACCGCTTTTTGAGGCGTCCCCTCTTTTTTTGCCACCGCTTCGTTTCATCGCCTTGTTACAGCCAACTACGGGGTGACAATTTTACTTCGGTACAATAAATAGACCTTTTTCCTCTTGCTCAAAAGGCTTTTCACGGTTAAGGTTTAGGAAGTATAATGCCCTTGCTCGATGGCGGAAGGGGCAGGTGGACATGAGGTGGTTTTTAGCGACCGCTGAATATGCTGGCCTAGTTGTCCTTAATGGGGCAGCGGTTTAAGGAGTTTTGCACCATGAACATGAAAAAGCTCTTTGGTTATGTGGTGATGAGCCTGACGGTCACCTGTGGCGTCGCGATGGTGTTGTCGTCGCGGGGCGTTTTGGCTCGCCCGTTGGCACCGAGGCCGGCACTGGCTTCGCGGAGTTGGCAGCTTAATTTCAGTTTTTCCAAGCCGCAGCGAATGCAGCTCACGGTCGGCCATGGTCGTCAGGCGCATGTGGTCACTTGTTATTATCTCAGATACACAGTGGTGAATAACACCGGCAAGGATATTTTCTTTGTACCGCGTTTTGATATGGTGACGGATACCGGCCGGGTGATCCCGGCGACGGTGGATATCAGTGGCCAACTTTTTGCAGCGATCCGGCATCGAACTGGTGATGCGTTTTTGATTAATCCGATGTTGGTGGCGGGGCGGTTGTTACAGGGGAAGGATTATGCCAAAGATTCTGTGGCCGTATTCATGGGGCTTACGTCCAAAGACCGGGGGTTTAAGATTTTTGTATCCGGGTTGAGCGGCGAGACGGCGGTGCAGGCCGACCCGCTCACCGGCAAGCCGGTGGTGTTGCATAAAACCTTGGTGTTGCATTATTCCGTGCCCGGTGAGGCCATTAACATGCGGCCCCATCCGATACTGTTAAGTAGAACCTGGGTGATGCGATAAGGTGCTGAATGGATCCCCGTTCAGCGGGGAATCAGTGACGCCGTGGAATTTATTGAGTATGCAACTTGGTGAATACTTCGGCGTCTGAATAAGCGGGGAGGCGAGGCAAGCGTCAGGCGAGCGTGTCGCTTATGGCATCATTGTTCAGGAGTATACCATGACGTTCATCTATATCATTCTGCTGGTTGTGCTGTTGCTTTTTTGGGTGCTGATGTTGGTAGACGCTCTCAAGATCAGTGATGGACAAAAGGGTTTGTGGCTGGCCGTTATCGCGATTCCTCTCTTGATTGCGGCAGTCATGTATCTCTCGCTAGGCTATATTGTAATACCACTCATTTTGATGTCGCTGGGTGCTTTTGCCTACAATTTTGTCAAGCGCGGCAAATAATTGAAATAGTGCGTCGTCAGTTGCAGGCTTCTATTTGGTATGGCCCGGTGGTGCTCATGGTATCGATGAATAAAGCGGCGCGCGGAGTTGGTTATGGATACTTCGTTTCAAGGGTATTTTTTGGTGGCATCGCCAACCCTTGGTGATGCGAATTTTTTTCGGGCGGTGGTGTTGATTATTCAACACGATGAGAGTGGGGCGTTGGGGTTGGTCATCAATCGGCCATTGCATACCACGGTGGGGGAAACGTGGAGTCGCATCAGCGATATTCCTTACGAGAATGATGCGCCGCTATATCTGGGAGGCCCCTGTGACAGCCCGCTGATGGTGTTGCATTGCCTGGAAGCGGCCGGAAAAATTGAAGTGTTGCCGGGAATTTATTTTACGGCTGAAGCCGACGACCTCAACGAATTAGTTCGCGACCAGTCTTCGCCCCTAAAGTTTTTTGCTGGCTCAGCCGGATGGACCAACGGACAGTTGGAGGCGGAAATCAGCGACGGCGATTGGCTGGTGGTGCCGGCAATGGCGGAGCACATATTCAGCCGCATGGAAGACCAATGGCGCGTCCTGACCCGGCTGATTGCGCGGGTGGCCACCGTTCCGGACTTGAATCCAAAGCTCATTCCACCAGA
>JAKAYZ010000417.1 GCA_021816165.1 Planctomycetota bacterium
GTTGATTTCCATGGGTCGGATCATTGTGAATCCTCCTTGATTCGTTACCACATCCTTGGCCGCCACAATGGCGACCTTCCATTGCTAATCCTAACCAAAAACCGCCAACAATAGGAGTTACACCCGATTTTTGCAATCGGTCCATGGTAATGGACCTCAAATGTCGATAATATCGTTCGTATGGTGCAACCGATAGGAATTAGCGCAGGTTTGGTCCAAAGTGGGGAGAAGACAAACCGTGGCAATTATGGTCGCATGGGCGCAGTGGCGTTGGCGGCCATGCTGGTGTCCGTGTCGCCGACACGCGCGGCCAAGCCAGCGGCCGCCAAACCGGCTGGGGTTACGCGGTCCGCGATTTTGCAAAGTATCAACCGTGGCGTGGCTTATTTGCTGGCGCGTGAAAAGCCGGGAAAATTTTGGGAAATTGATTCGCCGGATAACGTGTACTGGGGCGGGCAGACAGCACTGGCCCTGTACGCATTGCTGGAGGTCGGGCAGACGACCGGCAATCCACAATTGCAGCGCGATGCCAAAAGAATAGCGCCGGCGCTGCATTGGCTGGAAAAAATTAAACCCAAACGCACCTACATAGCTTCTCTGCAGATCAGCGCTTTGACGGTTTCTCCGGGCAATTCGCTGGCATCTCAGGTGGCTTTGGCTCGGGCCACGCAGGATTTGCTGGAAACCCAGCGCCCTGACGGGGCTTATCATTATGGCATACACCGACATCCCAGCAGTACCCCATGGGATAATTCCAACAGTCAATACGGCTTATTAGGCGTGTGGCAGGCCCAGCTTTCCGGTATGCAGGTGCCAACACTGTATTGGGTAAATGCCCAGAAGCACTGGCGCAGCTGCCAGAATCCGGATGGCGGCTGGTCTTATATGAGCCATGGACCTTCCACCAGAGCCATGACCGCAGCCGGCCTTACCAGCTTGTACGTGGTGGATCAATATTTACACAGCGCTGTGCATCGTCATGCGCATGTAGACAAAAATATCCAGGCGGGCCTCGCCTGGCTGGCCAAGAATATAAAAACCAATTCCAATATGTATTATCTGTACGGGGTGGAACGCGTGGGGTTGGCTGGTGGTATCAAGCGCATCGGTACCGTGGACTGGTATCGGCAGGGTGCCCAAGAAATACTAAAAACGCAAAATCCGAAAACGGGCGGCTGGGATGGCTTCGTTCTGGGCGTGCATCGCAATCTGGGTGGTCGGGCCAGCAGCGTGGCTACGGCTTATGCACTGCTGTTTTTGACGCGCGGGCTGAATCCGGTGGTGTTTGAAAAGTTGGACTATCCCGGAAATTGGAACGCGCGGACCCGCGACGATGCGAATGTAACCCAGTGGCTGGCCCGGCAATTTGAACAACCGCTGAACTGGAGCATCGTCAATGTTCAGTCCAATCCGAAGCATTGGCTCACCGCGCCGGTGCTGCTGATGACCGGGTCGGCTGATCCGCATTTTACCCTTGGAGACATCCGCCGCTTGCGCTATTTTGTGGAACATGGAGGGTTGATATTTTCCGTGGCGACAAGCCATGGCAACGCTTTCACCGATGCCGTGAAACGCATTGCCGCGGAGGTTGTGCACAGTCGATACGCAATGGCTCCGATCGATGCAACGGCGGCCATCCGGCATGTTCAGTTTAAGATTCCGGCCGATGTTCCGCTGTGGGGGCTTTCCAATGGCGTGCGGTATCTGTGGATTCATTCGCCCGGTGATGTGAGTGCGGCTTGGCAAAGCAACCTGCCGACAAGTCAGGCCATAGCCTTTAATCTGGCGGCCAACGTCTATTTTTATGCTACCGGCAAGCACCGTTTAACGGGCCGGTTGCATCCTTTGCGCTTGCCACGGACCAAGGGGGCCAGCGTACGTCGGGTGCGGATGGCGATGTTGAGGGTAGGCGGAAATTGGAATCCAGAGCCGGCGGCATGGCCGCGGCTGGTGCAAATCATGGCTGCGGAAAATCGCACCACCCTGATTCTCCAAAAAGAAAGGATTGATGAGCTTAACGCGCGGACCACTCCCGTGGCGCATTTGACTGGAACTGGGGCGTTTCACGTGCCGTGGCAGCAAGAGACCAAACTGCATCTGTTTTTGAGTCATGGAGGTACGCTGTTTGCGGATGCGGCCGGTGGCAGCCGGGCGTTTCAGCGTTCTTTTAGAAGAATGGTGGTGGATATTTATCCGACAAAGGCACTGGTGCCGATTAACCTCAGCAGCGCTATTTATACCGGAACTATGCCCGATTCGCATCTGGTCAACGTGGTGAAATATCGCCGGACGTTTATCAGCCGGCATGGTTACAGCGTGCAACCGCAACTGCTGGGCATTCGGCGGCACGGGCGATGGGTGATTATTTTTTCACCGCAGGATATTACCGGCGGGTTGCTGGGATTGCATACCTGGGGCATCGATGGATACGAGCCAAAATCTGCCCAGACATTGGCGGCGAATATTATTTTGTATTCTGTGGAGAGAAATGCCCGTCAAGCTGTGCACCGGAGTATTTCCTCCAACCAGCCGGTCCAGGACCGTCATGCGGGCAACGGTGGATCGGGTGGTGGGGGGGGCAATTCTGTGCCATCCGTTCCCCCCAAGATCATCTTGCATTGAATTCTGCGGGGAGGTTTATTTATTGAGCGTGCGAACAGCAACCTCTACAAACTGATTTCCGGCTGCGTTGATGACCCAGGCGCGCAGGGCGGGGGTACCGGCCGTGCCGACGGACACAATCAGATACACGTATACCGGCCACGCCAACCGGAGGTCCGTGGCGCTGGGCACCGCTGGATGATCGGGATGGCTGTGATAGATGCCCATTACTTGC
>JAKAYZ010000418.1 GCA_021816165.1 Planctomycetota bacterium
TCTTTGGCGCCGTATTTATAGCATTGTGTGCCGATATCCTCAGACGAATAGGAGCTTCCTATGCAGAGCACGCGTTTGCCGGCAAATTCGGCGGCATCCCGGAAGTCATGTGCATGCAGCACGCGGCCGGGGAATTTTTCTAAGCCAGGGAACTCGGGCACGTTCGGCGTTGAAAAATGCCCGGATGAAACTACGACATAATCGAAAATTTCAGAATAAAGATGGTCATTTACCAGGTCACGTACCGTTACGGTGAACTTGCCTGTGGCATCGTCATAGACCACACTGCGCACGGGGGAGCGGAAGCGGATGAACCGGCGTAGATTACCCTTCTTCACCCGACCGACAATATAATCCCACAGCACGGCGCGAGGCGGATAAGAAGGGATTGGCCGGCCGAAATGCTCCTCGAAGGAATAATCGGCGAATTCCAAAGCTTCCTTGGGGCCGTTGGACCACAAATAGCGGTACATAGAGCCATGCACAGGCTCGCCGTATTCATCCAGCCCCGTACGCCATGTGTAATTCCAAATTCCGCCCCAATCCTCCTGTTTTTCGAAACAGACGATATCCGGCAGCTCGATGCCTTGTTTTTCTGCGGCCTCAAAGGCCCGCAACTCCGCCAGCCCGCTTGGTCCGGCTCCGATAATCGCAATGCGAGGCTTCATACTTACCCTCTATGAAAAATGTCAATTAAATGCGGTGTCTTCGAAAATTCATCTAAAATACCAATAGTTTTCAGTTTCGCCCCAAAATTGCGGTGCCAGCCATTTATTCGTTGCGCAGGATAATAGAATCGCTGCCGGACGGCAATATAAAACATGACTTTTAAGAAAAAACAATGCGCGAAAAGAAACTTTTTTGGCGTGTATGCACCCAACGTGAGTGCAAAATTATCGATTGGCGGCATAGTCGGCCGAAATGAAAAGGGGCGTCCATCCGGGTGCGGTGAAGATGGCGATATACGTTTAATGCGGTTCCCCTTGTTTTTGGCGAAGCGGGTAGGGTATGTCTTTTGTAGTAATTGCTACCCATGCCATCGGTATCCTGCAACCGCTACTTCATTGACTGTTCTATGAACGCTACAAAAAAACCAGCCAAGAAACAGAATGGCAAATCGGCGCAGTGCGCAGCAGAGCCAGTGCAGGAGCTTTTTGAAGACCCTTTGGCGCTGCGGCTACAGGCCAGGGAAGCGGAAATGCCCCCCGCGATGTTGCGAGTCGCGTATTATCTAAATCGCAACAAGGCAGCAGTCCTGGCCAACTCGGCCGCGGAGTTGGCGGGCATGATCGGCACCTCGGATGCAACGGTGATCCGCACTGTTCAGACACTCGGTTTTCAGGGCTTAGCAGATCTCCGGCAATCCATCGCCGCGGGCATCAATTTTTCTACACCATTGCATAACATGCGCCAAACGCTTGATGAGGCAAATGGCAAAGCCTATACGGCGGCGGATATCGTCATCGACACGCATATCGAATCTCTTACGAATATGCGGATGCCTGAGGCGCGGGAAGAGATTCATAAAGCCATCGCGCTGCTTCATGGTGCCGGACGTATCGTTATTTACGGGGCTGGCCCTTCCAGGCCGCTGGCGGAATATGTAAGGCTTTTGATGATCCGCCATGGCCAGGCGGCCAAGGTTATCGGCAATGGCGGAATTGGCCTGGCGGATGAACTCCTGGATCTCTCCGGCCAGGACAGGTTACTGATCCTTTCCTACGGCAAGCCTTATAAGGAGGTGCTGCTGGTGGCAGAGGAAGCTGCAATCGCCGGCGCGCCGATCGTGCTGGTTACAGATTCACCAAATTCCAAGCTTGCCCGCTCCGCCCATACAATCGTCAAGGCCCGCCGTGGCCGGACGGAGCGGGTTGCCCTGCATGGTGCCACGCTGGTTACGCTGGAAGCGCTGGCCATGGGGCTTGCGGCCGCGGAACAAGGCCGAACCATGCAAACACTTACGCGCCTCGGCGCGCTGCGCGCCGCTGTTGGTTGAGGGCGTGGCCACCCGCGTTTAACCGGAGCTATCCGCCGGCCCCGAGTGGAAATATGTAGCATATGCTACATTGCATAATGCCGGCGATTGAATTCAGGACCGCATCGCGGATGCCTATGCCTTAAATCTGCAACAAAATTATCACGAAGTGGTAAAACTACCCCGAATTTTTTTTTGGTAGTGAGCGCTACATTAATCAACGGGAAGGTAATTTTACGATGGCTGGTCTTTGGGGAAGCAGGGCGAAATCCGCCCTGCGCAGTGTCTGTTCCATGCGCAGTTTGTATATCGGCCTCGCTAGTTTTGTGGCGGCACCGGCGGCATTCGCGCAAAGCGCCCAGAATGCCCCGGTCAATCTCGACCTTGGCTCGGTTCTCGCCGCGGGCACGAATGCCCCTTCGAATCTGATCAATACCCCAGGCACTGCGCCATATCAGTCGCCCTCTAAGGCACCGCTGCATTCTACGCAGCCGACCTCAGTTGTTGATAAACATACGGTCGATAATTTGCTCACTGGCACTGAGAGCTATGCCGACATCGCGCGCCTGACACCCTCCGTCGCCAATATCGACCCGAACGGCCCCGGCTTGGCGGAAACCACCGGCCCCAGCATCCGCGGCTTCCAGGATGGCCAGTACAACGTGACGTTCGACGGAATTCCCTTCGGCGACTCCAACGACTTTACCCATCACTCCACCTCCTTCTTCACCAACTCCCTGATCGGTCAGACCATTGTCGATCGCGGCCCTGGTGGTGCTGATACGGTGGGCGATGCGACCTTTGGCGGCACCATTTCGCTGCGCACCATCAACCCGGCGGCTAAAGCTAGCATCA
>JAKAYZ010000419.1 GCA_021816165.1 Planctomycetota bacterium
AATAATGTCAACTCTCTCCACCTCCGCCAGATGCCGGACAATATCCGCAAATACCCATGGAATCGGTTCAAATTTGCCGGGCCAATCGGCGTGATTGTGCGGCCATGCCAGCCACGTCGCTTCGTGAGGCTCCCACTCAGCCGGCATGCGCCAACAGAACTGGTCATCCAAACTGTCGGGCCGTGAACGGTCGGGTTTGGCGGTCGTACGCATCTAATCCACCACTCGGCGCGTTATTTGGTCATACATATCAATTCGCCGGTCGCGCAGGAAGGGCCAATTTCTACGAATAGTCTCCTGTAGATCAGTATCGACCGTTGCAATGAGTATCTCTTCGGTGTCGTTACTTGCCTTTGCCAGCCAGCGGCCAAATGGATCGCAAATGAATGAACCGCCGAAAAACTCGATGCCGCCATCGGCGGGACCTTCGTGCCCGATACGGTTGGCCGCCGCCACATATACGCCATTGGCGATGGCGTGCGACCGCTGAATGGTCTGCCAGGCATCCAGTTGAGCGGCCCCAAATTCCTCCTTTTCCCGGGGATGCCAGCCGATAGCCGTCGGATAAAAAATGACCTCCGCCCCCCGCAGTGCCGTCAGCCGTGCCGCCTCCGGAAACCACTGATCCCAGCAGATCAGTACACCAATACGCCCGTGCCGCGTTTGAAAAGTCTTAAATCCCAGATCACCGGGGGTAAAATAATATTTTTCATAGTACAGCGGATCATCGGGTATGTGCATCTTACGATAGATGCCGAGCAGGCTTCCATCCGCGTCGAGAATTGCCGCGGTATTGTGATACACCCCCGCCTGACGGCGTTCAAACAGCGACGCAACCACCACCAGGCCATATTCGCGGGCAATTAAACCGATTTTATCGGTGCTTGGGCCCGGTATTGATTCCGCAAGATTAAATGTGTCAACATCCTCACGCTGGCAAAAATAATCACTACAGAATAACTCCTGCGTGCAGACCACTTTGGCCCCCCGCCGGGCGGCTTCCTTGATGCGTTCGATGATTTTTTCCCGATTGGCAGAAACCTCACCTGCCGAGCGCATCTGAATGACAGCAACATCATACTTCATACTTCAATCTCAATATTCTTCGGCCGCCACACCCAGTTTTTTTGGTTCCCGGCGGGTAAGGGCGGAATTATAGCAGCCTTCAGAATGTTCGGCGCGTCAACACGACGCGCATATCAGGTGACGAGACGCATATTGACGCAGTTAATGTTTACAAACGGAAGTGCCGCAGCCGCCTGCTCGCAGCATGTTGACCAAACTACACCAATAATTGAAAAGGAAACCAAGCCATTTGAATCATGGAGACGAGGGGAATCGAACCCCTATTTGCGCATTGCGAACGCGCCGTCCTGCCGTTGAACGACGTCCCCAGTGTGCCAATAAGGATATTCTACACTTGATACCCCTGCAACCGTCAAACCTTGATTAAGTGGCTGTTGAAAAACGATATCCCGCGAACAAACGAAAAATGACGCTTCCTTACCCGCGCTGGCGGGCCACATCGACCTCATATCACAACTCATGGAGGGCAAAATGTGGGCTCAAGTTCCTGCTTTGCACACCTCATCAAGCACGCTTTCTTCGACATATATCTTTACACCTGCGGCCAGTGCCAAGGCCACGGAATCACTGGGCCGCGAATCAATCTCAACTTTTTCGTCGCCTTGCTGCACCACCAATTTAGCATAAAAAACACCATCTTTGAGATTATGAATCGTGACATATTCCAACTGCCCGCCGAGTTTTGAAATAACGTTCAGCAACAATTGATGAGTAAGCGGACGCTGCGTGCGTATCTCGCGTACACGGTAGTCAATGGCCAGCGCCTCCGATTGCCCGATAAACATGGGCATTATGCGTTCGCCGCTGCGTTCTTTGAGGAAGATGGTCTGTTGATCGGTCGTTTCGGTGATGACGATCCGCTTGAGAAGCATTTCGATGGCCATAAGCAACTCCTGTGGTATCTGCTGCCGGTCAACCCATGATCAGGTTGGTCACACCTCTATGGACTTACCATTCCCGCCCGCTTCTTCATGATACCGTGCCGGCAGCGGGTCACGGTAGCCTGACGTAAAACACACGAAATTTCGGTGACGGGGAGAAGCTTATGCTGATTGGTGCGCTGATCTGGCCACCCGCTTCAACCCGGATCACATTGGAACCGCGCCGAAGATGGATCGGTGCGACATACACGCTGCGGGGCAGCATCTGCCAGTAGCGTGTGTCGGCCTGCGAACTCGCCGCTATCGCAGCCCCCAGGAGCGATGCGCCCAAGCCGGCCAAAGCCAAGGTTTGGTCCCGGTGGTACGAACCGTAGCTCGATGCGGCCAGGCCACCAACCATCAGACCGGTGCCGATGACCGCTTTAGCCTCGCGAATGGTATCCATGGTCAGCCAGCGTTTTTCCTGCGCAAGGGCCAATGTGTCAACCATGGCGCTTCGGCTTACACCTTGAATTTGGCGATGGTTATCCCATACAACCAGAGGTGGCGATGGGCCAACCTGCCATGGCGCGGGCGTAAATACGGTTTGCTCGCCATACATACCCGCCGGCCGCCGGGCGGGACCGCGACCGTAATCGACAAAAACCAGCCCATTGATGCCCGGTTGGCGCATTTTTGCGATAACCGCCGCCAACGCGGGTCTAAGCGACTCGGCACGCTGAAAGTCTGCATTG
>JAKAYZ010000420.1 GCA_021816165.1 Planctomycetota bacterium
GCTGCCCCGGACGCCGCCACACCCAACCGAAAGCCAACCGACCGCCAGTGCGAACCAGATAAAATGCGAGGTGCGATGCCGCTTCATGTGTGTTCCATCCAACATGCCAGCGGCATTGTACATAGTGGCATATAGAGTATCAACACGGCCGACGAGTACGTGGCTGCGGCGAGGACAGGTGACAGACTCTTCCGGACTTGCCGAAATCGCTTACCGCATTTCGTCTCACGTGCGTCCCCGCCGCGCCGCTGTTTACCTCAGTGCCAAAGTCTTCTGGATGCTCCTCTGACGAACGGATCGGCTTCAAGGATCGACTTAAATCCGCTTCATAAAACGACTACAAGTTGGCAGAAAAAACTCTTGTATTGCATGGGGATAAAGCAGATACTTCACGTAGAGACGTGTGGTTAGATGTCTCCACACCAATCGGCGGAAAAATGTGATGCGCGGTTGGAGGTTAATGCCACGTGGAGGTTGCGGAAGAAGTAAAGGACGATCGCGGAAAGGCACACTTTGGCGCTGAAGAAAAGGTGGTGCTAATCGAATTTATGAGGACGTTTACGACTTTTATATTGGTGCTTGATTTCGCCCGCGCGGGTGAATGTGCCAGTAAAAATGAATTTTTTCGGGAGAAAAGCCTATGACAAAGAAATTGGACTATGTCGGGAATAGCGGAGTGATAGGATCGTCGGATTATGTTATAAGGAGTAGGTTTATGAGACGTCGTGGTTTTACCCTAGTAGAACTATTGGTTGTCATCTCTATCATAGCGGTGTTGATCGCACTGCTGTTGCCGGCATTGGCCAGGGCGCGGCAGGAAGCCCTGACCGTTAGTTGCTCGGCGAATCTGCGTTCGATGGGTCAAACGCTTTACGAATACGCAAGTACATATGAGAATAGCATCCCATTCGATGTGGAGGTCAACAATAGCCTTTGGGGCGGACAGCCGTATTGGCCGCCGTTTAACGTCGGTTGGGCTACTGAGTTGTATAGTTTCAGTTCTGGTCATCCAGAGATTGACTTTGCCGATCCTTCACAATTCTATGGTACCGAAGGGGGATCTGCCGCGATATACTCTTGGGCTGCCAGCTTTGCGAAAGTTTATATGTGCCCGGTAGCACGGCCTGAAGCAAATACCCTTGGCTGGTATCCGAATTTCTCGACAAGCTACGCCTGTAATCCGAATTATTTTTTCTACGATGGGATGCAAAAGGGTGTGCTTACAAATACGAATTTCAAATTGTCGAATGTCCAATCGCCCACTCAGCGGGTTGCTATTGGAGATGCAACGCAAAATCCTTGGGATACAGTTGGATGGTCCAACTCGCAGTTTGCTTGGTGGCAGACTTGGGGTAACGCATGGTCGCCGGTTCAGGGCGATTACAACAACCTCAATTTCATGATCCCTCCGGAGGGCCTTTTTACCGGTGGCGATTGCCAGGATGATTTCGATACATCATCCCCCCACGCTTGGGAATGCGGTTTGCGTTATCGCCATGGCCAGACTTCGGCACAGTTGGGCGTTGCTAATGCCCTGTTCTTTGATGGTCATGTGGCGACCATTTCGCCGAACAACAACGCTTCCGGTGTTGGCCCCAGTCCGGCTACCGAGGGTAACAGCAGCCTGAGAATACTGAACGTGATTAATCCGGAGATTGGTAACGGTGGCTATCCATTGCAGTGACGGCCTGTTCGAAGACGGTCTGTAAATTCGCAACGCGAATCGCGCTGTGATCATGGTGTGAACGGAAACAAAGATTTCAATTTCCGCCGCGGCTGGGGCCGCGGCGGAAAATTTGCGGGTGTTTTTAATGAAGCGACCTTCCAAGCTTGCCCAAGTGGCCTTGGCCACCTTGGGCTTTTTTTTGCCCTTTTTTCCCGTAAAGGTGTTCGCGTTATCCGCGAACAATCGACCGGTGCGAGTAATAAACCTCGATTTTAATCAAACGGGGGCACGCTTTTTTTCTCCCGGAAACGTTTGTATTGGCGGCGAACATGCCGCATTGGAATTCAACAGCGAGTCACTAAGGCAATTGACCATTGCCCATCGCGCGTGTGGATTTCAATTTATTCGGTTTCATGGCGTGCTTAACCCCGATATGCACATTGCGGTGCGAAGTCCCACCGGCAAAATTCAATACCATTGGCAGCGCATTGACCGCCTTTATACTGATCTATTGCGTGCGGGTGTCAAGCCGATCGTCGAACTGAGCTTCATGCCGCGGGCCCTGGCATCCGGGAAGCGAACAGTATTCTTCTATCAGGGCAATATTACGCTGCCGCATTCCATTTCCGAATGGTCCGGTTTCATTGCCGCGCTGGTTCGACATTTGGAACTCCATTTCGGGGTCTCCGAAGTGCGCAGTTGGTATTTTGAAGTCTGGAATGAACCCAACTATTCGGCCTTCTTCACCGGTAAGTATAAAAGTTACCTTGCGCTCTACGCCGCGACAGCCAGAGCCGTTAAGTCGGTTGATCCCCGCTTGCGCGTCGGAGGGCCGGCAACCTCCGGCCTGGGTTGGATAAGTGAATTTATCCATGATTGCTTCCAACGACATATCCCGCTGGACTTCATTTCCAGTCATACATACGGGTGCGGCCCGCACCAATGGCGTTCGGGGCAGAAGGGATTGCGGGTCGACGGTAACCCGGCATCTATCGCACACGGCATTCGGGGCGTGCTGT
>JAKAYZ010000421.1 GCA_021816165.1 Planctomycetota bacterium
AATCATCGAAAATATTTGCTTTTGGCCGCCCTGCGAATATAAACTTAATCAGGGGGGAAATGGAGGCCGGCTGACCCCGGCGACCGGGATGATACGAGCCGGCGATGGTTTTACACCATTTTAAGGCGTCATATCATGACGAACGCAGTACTAACCGGTGATGGAAAGGTTTCAACCGGCGGCGTGCATACGGATGCACTTCGTCAGAAGGCCGTCGCCGCCGGCCATGCGGTTGCGGAACTTGCCGGCGAAGCACGGCACGTTGCCACCGCCGGGGCGACGGAACTTGCGGCCCATGCCAGGGATTGGGCCTCAACGAAAGGCGAGAAAATCCGGACTCGCGCCGAGTCCATGCACGTTTCCACGATCAGCTACGTGCGGCATAACCCCTACAAATCGCTGGCAATTGCCGCGGGCATAGGGGTTATGGTCGGTATGATGATCCGGTTTCGCGGCGGTCGTGATTGATTGACGGCACGGCAGGAAAGCAGGCTCAACGCCGGCGGTTTGGGCCTGTCGGCTCGCGCAGGTTTTGATCTGTGCGGCACGGCGGCCGTGCTTTCGCATAATTGCCGGGTAAGGCTGCATACGGCCCCCGCCGCATAAGGGTTATTTGTTATGCACCAGACCGGTCCAACCGCTCCACCGTCCCCCCCCGATTCCCCGTCGCAAACCGGTGAAAAAGCAGCCGGTCCGGAGGAATCGCCCGGACGCAGATTACTGTCCCATCTGCTGGAACTTGCGGAACTCCAGGTGCGGCTGGCGGCGCTTAAAGTTCTGGCGGCGGTGCAGGCTTCCTTTTTCAAGCTGGGATTGCTGGCGATGGCGTTCCTGGCGGCGCTGACCGGTATCGTATTTCTATACATCAGCATATTCCAGTCATTGGACCGCATGATGCCGACACGGGATGTTTTTCTGCTGTTCGCCCTGTTTCACTTTATTGTCTGCATCAGTCTGGTGCTGGCGGCGCGGCGCATTACCGATGCGGGCGCACCGGCGCGCCATACCGCCGGCGACGGGCGGCCGGCTTCCCGTGGAGATGAATGATGAGTTTAAGAACGGAAATCAAGGGCATGGAGCAGCGGCGCGAAGACCTGCTGGATGACATGCACCGGGATGTGAAGCAGCTGACCCATCAGGTTCAACAGGCGATGTCGCCCGCGGCCCTGGTACAAAAATATCCGTTCGGCGCGATGGCCGCGGCAATTGTCGCCGGACTGTTCCTGACGCGCGGCGCCCGCCGCCGGCGATCCGCGGCTGAACCGGCCGGGCCTGCGGCAGAACCGGCCCGGTCCGCGGCGGAATCTTCAACGCCGAAATCTTCCGCCAAATCCGCTTTCGGCAAAATTGTGGACACCGCCATCCGTTCCGGCGCAGCAGATATTATTGCGACCGTGCCATGGCATGAAATGCCCGGCCTGTGGAGGAAATTCCGCGGCAAATCGGAAAAATCCGGCCGGCCGCCGGCCGCACAGCCGGATTCCGCGGAAGCCCCGAAAACAATGCAGACCGGGGAGACCGGGGAGACTGGTCACACTGGGCAGACTGCGGACACTGGGGAAACAGGCCCGCACCGGCGGTAATGCCCCGACGCTTTAACCTTGCGGACTTGCGGCGCAAAAAACGGCAATCATAATGACGCGCCGGAAACCGGCACGAATGACAGCTTAGCCCGGCGGCGTGGATTCCAGTTCTTCCTGCGTCGGCTGGCGCTTTGCCGCAATCGCAGTGCGCGGCGCCTTGCCCGCAGAAGCCTCTTCAGCGCCGGGATTTCGCAGTGAATCCGTCCCGCGGGCCATGGCCACCACGCCGGTTCGCCCCAGTTCCAGAATGCCGTAAGGCCGCACAAGTTCAACGAACGCCTCAAACTTTTCTTCCTGGCCGGCAAGTTGAACGATAATCGAGTTTGTACCGACATCCACCACCTGCCCGCGGAAAAGGCTGGTCAATTCAATAATTTCCCCGCGGGTGGCGGCGGTGCTCCGCAGCTTGACCAGCATCAGATCGCGCGACACAAAGGGAACCTCCTTGTAATCGCGAACTTTCACCACCGTCACTATTTTCGCCAGCTGCTTGCGCACCTGGTCCAGCGTGCGCTCATCGGCCACGGTAACGATGGTCATGCGGGATAAATTTGGATCTTCCGTGCGGCCCACCACCAGCGAATCAATATTAAATCCGCGTGCGGCAAACATCCCGGCCACATGGGCCAGAACGCCGGGTTCATTCATCACAAGGGCGGTAATCACATGTTTCATGGTATGACTCCATTAATTGAGCGATTTTAAGCCGGGGCCGAACCATCGCCGCGACGGCCTTGCCGTCCGCGGGAACGGCCGGGCATTCGAAGCCCGGTACGGTCCGCCAAGGTCGGCCCGGTCATGACCGCCGCGTCAGGCGACGGTCATTGCTGACAAAAATTGACATGCCGGCGAATTTACGCCAGGGATCCCATTTCCCGGCCGCTGTTGGGCGGCGCCGTGCCGACAACGCCCAATTCCATTTCATGCAGCCCTTTGCCGCTGGCCACCATCGGGTAAACGTTTTCGGCGGTTTCGCATAAAAAATCGACCACGCACGGCCCGGGATGGTTCACCATTTCCTTAACGGTTTTCAGCACATCTTCCTTCCGCTCGCAGCGTATGCCGCGAATACCGAAACTTTCCGCCATC
>JAKAYZ010000422.1 GCA_021816165.1 Planctomycetota bacterium
CGAATTCTCATTGATGGCGTGGATACATCCACGGTATCAGTAAATTCACTGCGGCGGCAGATCGGCCTGGTGACCCAGGAAACGGTTTTGTTCTCGGATACACTGTACAACAACATCGCCTACGGAATGCGCCAAGCCACCAATGAGCAGGTCATGGAAGCCGCCCGGCGGAGCTACGTGGCGGAATTTGTCCGTGACCTGCCACAGGGCTATCAGACGCAGGTGGGCCAGGGCGGCACCCGGCTTTCTGGCGGGCAGCGGCAGCGCATAGCCTTGGCCAGAGCCATTTTACGAGACCCCGCAATTTTAATACTCGATGAAGCGATGAGCCAGGTAGATTCGGACAGCGAAGCAAAAATCGCTTTGGCCTTGGAAGATTTCATGCGTGACCGCACCACCTTTATTATCGCCCATCGCTTCAGCACAGTAATGTCGGCGGACATGGTGATATGTCTGGACGCCGGCCGAATCGTCGGCTGCGGCACGCACACTGAACTCTTCACAAGCTGCCCGCCATACCGAAGGCTGTATGAAACGCAGTTGATCAATGCCCCTACGGAAACAAGTGAACCGGTTCCTGTGGATACTTTGATTGCACCAGACGTGGCATAAACCGATATTTTGCCCTCAGGCGTATTTTTGATGGGTGCGCCATCCGATTCACGCATGGACTGCCTCCGGTGGCTGCGGGCTTCAAAGCTAATCACTGTTCCAAACGGCGCAAAAGAATACTCCCTGTGCCCGAGCCGACTCATGGAGGCGATAGCCCAGGAAACTGGGCCGGAAACCACTGCTTGCAGCGGATACGGAACCCATTCTCCGGCTACTGCGGCTCACGTTGAAGCCAGGCGGCAGTGCGGGCGATTCCATCGCGCAGCGAAACTTTCGGCGACCAGGCCATTTCCTGCTTGATCAATGAGCTGTCTAAGATATTGACTGGCACATCGAAAACACGTCCCGGCATATACCGCCGGGCAACGGCCTTACCCAATACTTCCTCAATGATTCTGATTAGAGCATCCAAGCTCGTCCCGATGCCGGTTCCCACATTAAAAACCGTCTTATTGCCGCGATAAGTCAGGGCAGTTGCAAAAGCATCAGCGAGATCACGAATATAGATGTAATCGCGGGTAATGCTGCCGTCGCCCCAAATATCGATCGCCTCTCCGCGGATCGCTCGATGTAGAAATGCCGCTACAGCGCCTTGAGCGGTTTGGACGCGCTGCCGCGCACCAAACGGGTTGGCAACCCGTAATATGATTGCCCTGCCACCGTGCAGGTGCCCAAACAGATGCAGATATTTTTCGATGGTCAGTTTTGTAATACCGTAAGAGACTTCAGGCTCGGTTGGGTGCAGTTCGCTGATTGGCACGGACCTGGGTTTACCGTAGACAGTGCCCCCAGAGGAAATAAAAATAATTCTTTGCACCTTGTGCAGGACCATGGCTTCGATCATCTGCAGCGAGGCGATAACATTGGTCTGCACATCATACACCGGGTCATCGTTTGAAGTCTTCGGCAGTGTGGTTGAAACCAAGTGCACCACCGCATCCATCCCCTGTACCGCGTTGCCCACATCATGCATGCTTAAGAAATCACCGGTGGTCCATTGCACCTCCTCATGTGGATGAAATGCTCGAAAAGGCTCAACGCGAGGCCTTTCAAAAATTCGCAACGCATGGCCATCCAGCAATAACCGATCCGCCACGGCTGATCCAATAAATCCGCCGCCGCCGAAGATAACACATTTCATCCTGTGGCTCCATGTTAACTATTAATGCGGATTATCATGGGGGAATAAAGGGATCGCAAGGCTCTCCTCATAGAGCATCGGCGAGAATTTCGTTATCTAGAAGTTCGTGGGCGCTTCCGGGATTCCTTGCTAAGAAGGAGGCTATATAGGCTGAAAGATAGCCTTTCGCTACGGCGCATACGCTGAATTTATCCCTAAGTTCACCTGCGCGAGAGCCCAGTTCCCTCAACAAATCAGAATCTGTCGCGAGCTTTCCAATGCTTTCTGCAAGTTGGTTAACGGGAATTTGGCCTCCTTCGAGCCTAAGAATTATGCCTGCCGGGCCGGAGGAGGACAACGTAATACGTTTTATTTCACCGATATCCGTGGCGATCATGGGACGACCTGCGGCCAGGCAATCTAAGAGGACCAGCGGAAAGCTCTCGCCCGCGAAGCGCGATGGTAGAAGGCCTGCGTCCCCAAGTTTAAACAATTCAAGCACGTCATCGCGGAATCCAAGAACGTGTACGTGTTTTTCCGTCCCCGTCGCGATCAAACGATCGGATTCGGGACCGTTCCCGACCAGCAGCAGGTGAATGTCTCGCCCGGTAAAATTCCTGGCCGCTGTACACGCTGCGATGGCCTCCAACCACCCCTTCTCCGGAATCGCCCGGCTGATCAGACATAACACGAATGCCGAATCGGGAATTCCCAAGTCGCCTCGTGATACCGACGAAATTGAGCGGATTTCCGTGGCATTTGGAATATTGGTAAATCGCTTGTCAACGAGAAACTGAGGCAGAAAATTTTTCAGATTTTTTTCAGCCGCGTAACAGAAGCGGTCAACGCGTTTTTCAAGCAGCGCAATAATGCGATAAATTTCGGGGCCGTCCATCATGTCGTACATTCCGTGAGTTGAACATATCAAGG
>JAKAYZ010000423.1 GCA_021816165.1 Planctomycetota bacterium
AACGGCCGGAGACCGACTCGTCAGCGAACCACCCACGGAGTGAGCGAGAGAATCAACCAGCGGGTTCCTGCATTTACAAACAGACTAACGATAATCGCTGTATAAATCGTCTATCACCTGGTCCTCTCAGCCATTTACATTTCCGATGTAGTCGTTCACCATTACCGAAAAAATAAAAGTGCGATGATGATCCCACAGATAGCCGCTCAGCGTGGAAGCTCCAGTAATGTGTCCATCCTTGGCCCGGATGTGGGCAGCGGCCGGAGAACCGCGAAATCGGTAAATCAGCGTGCCATGGCCCGGACGACAAAGCGAATCGACAAACACCTTGGCGTGCGGCAACGTAAGGTCGTGTGCCAGCACGTCCACCAGAACGGCCGGGGCGATATGGTCGTGATGAGAAAGCCCGGACCCGTCTACCATGTGAACCAAATTGACATTGATTCCGATTGATTTGAGATAGGCCATGATCGCTGCATCCCCATTGGCCCAGCTACCGGGCGCTCCGGTGGCCAAATGCCCAAGCAACTTGCACAGACACTCCGCCATGAGATTGATGCTGTCCGTGTTGGCGCGATGCAGAATATCAACCAAGGGTGTCTGATAGACGGCCACCAAATGCGGTGCACCGCCGACGTTGGCAAGTGTCCTGCGAATGACCGATCCGGTAACGGCGATGCCGGATTCGCGCAGGACATGCCTGAATACCGTACCGGTGTAAAGGCCGGGGTCATGAATGGTCACCTGCATGTAGTAGTTGGTCGCGGCGTTGACCATTCCGCGCAGTGAGAGCTGATTACTGCCCGGAGGCCGCCAGAGCCAGACACTTTCGTTGGGGCCGCGCCGGGCCTGAATGGTGACGGGGGTGTACGAGGTGGCGGGGACTAAATTCACGCCGAGGCTGCCATCGGGATTGATCCGTGGTGCCCACTGCACACAGTTCATCGCGAAATTAAGCCCCCCCACTTCCGCTTCATACCAGTCGAGACGCTGGGAAGAAGGCGTGGGCCATTGCTGATTAAAAAAATGATGATTAAAGATGGAATCATCAATGTAAATGTTGTGTACGCGGCTTATGCCCAGCTTTTTCAGTTGGGTGGCCCAGTCATGAAACACCTGCGTGACTTTCCATCCCACGCGCTGACAGAGTACTGGATCGCCCAAAGCGGGGTCCCCACCACCGACAATAACCAGATTGTTTCCCACCCGGTAAAGCCGTGTTTTAATGACCGCCTTGGCACCGAGCTTTGCAAACGCGGTGCTGGTGGTCAGCAGTTTTCCATTGCTGCCGGGCATAAGAGGCAGGTCCGCGTTGTGCTCATAAATTGGCTCTATCCCCGCCGGCCCCATTTCCGCCAGGCATATACCGACTTGCGCCCCACGCAGTTGGGATGAGTGCAGCAATACAGCTATCTGGCGTGACAGACTCTCCGCCCTTGCCAACGAGGTGGAAAAACCACCGACCAGAAACATGATTCCAAAAACGCAGACAATAAATCGCTGGTACATCCATGCACCTTAAAAACTACCACATCGGCACCGAAACGCCTTCGGGCCCAACATCCATACGTCGCCCGACACACTTCAGTGCGAAACGGGTGATCCAATTTGTTTACTTAATTCGTCCAGCTTTTTCTTCAGCAGGTCCTGTGTGCCGGCCTCTAAATTAAGCCGAAGCAGAGGCTCGGTATTGCTTTTTCTCACATTGAACCACCATGTGTCATATTGCACGGTAATGCCGTCCAGATAGTCGATCTGCGCATCGGCATAGCGATCGGCAAGGCGTTTGATGGCGGCATCTTTATCGGCAACTTCAAAATTAATCTCCCCGCTGCCATGCCAGCGCATCAGCGGCTTGAATATCTGGCTGGCAGGTTCATCACGACCGCTGAGCACCGAAAGCACACACGCGAAGGCTATGGCCCCGCTATCGCAATTGAAATTATCACGGAAATAGAAGTGCCCTGATAATTCACCAGCGAAAACACCATGTCGTTCGGCCAGCGTCTTTTTCATAAAGGCATGGCCAACGCTCTCGCGCACGGCCGTGCCACCGGCGTTTTCGATTTCCTCCTTGACGACCCGGCTGGATCGCAAATCGTAAACCACCGCTGCTCCGGCATTATCGCGCAAAAAGTGAGACGCCAAGAGCGCCGTGACAATATCACAACGCAGGATACGGGCCTGCTCATCGACGAAGATGCATCGGTCGGCGTCTCCATCAAAGCAAACTCCCAAGTCGGCGCCCGTTGAAAGCACCAACTCCTGTAACTGTCGCAAATTGGCGTCAACCAGAGGATTGGGTTCATGCACAAACGAGCCGGTTATCTCCATATTGACCGACGATAGCTTCAAATTGGGATAGTTTGCAAATATCTCGGGCACAAACTTACCGGCCATACCGTTACTGCCATCAATAGCCACGTGCAGCGGACGTTTGAGATGCAGGAATTTCAACACGTGCCTGCGGTATCCATCCATGAGATCCATCTGAATTAAATCACCTTTAGCCTGGGGGGCTGGGCGGCCGGTCATTTGTTCGCAAATCGCCTGAATTTCCTTCAGCCCAGTGGCCTCACCGACCGGTTTAGCCTTCATACCGCTAATTTTAAAGCAGTTGTACTGGGGTGGGTTATG
>JAKAYZ010000424.1 GCA_021816165.1 Planctomycetota bacterium
TAGAAACAGGCGTATAAAAACAGGCGATCCAATTAAGATAATCGCCCCGCTTATATGAATCCATCGCATAATAAGTGTTACTAAATTCATACGGTTTGCCTTCTTAAAGTTCCGGGATTCTTATAGCGGACGGTAGTCCCCTACTATTAAGCCTCCAGAGTATTTCTCGCGTAAAGTCGCAAGTCCTCGGCTGAAATTTGATCCGGGGGCAGTAGTTGATAGTGTTTTTCGGCGCTTAGGGCAACTGTGCGCTGTTCCCCTTTACCGGCGATCTCAAATGCAAAAAGCGCGATGAGCCGATCCTCAATAGCGCAGGCCGCGATGGGAATGCAGGTCAGGTCAGGGAATTTCTCGGCACACATTGCCATATCCTGTTCGAATTGAACCACGTTAATCATGTCGGAGCCGCGCTTCGCTTGCACCGGCAAAACAAAATGAGTACCGCGCCGGTCGAGTCCAACGTAAAGTTCATCTGTTTCCACCTGCCCCATCGCTTTAACGGTTGTGCGAAGATGGCTTTGCAGGGCGTAGCAAGTAACCCCGGTAAAAATATCGATTAAGCGATTGTACCGGATCCGGGCCAGCAGCGCCTGCTCATCGCCAAGACGGTGCATTTCTATAATTCCCGGAGTTGCATCGGGAATCCTGGTACGAGCAAGGTTCGGATTCGGGGGAATTCTGGTAATACCTGAGGCCACCAGTGCATATTTAGACCGGCCGATTGGCCTGATGATCCAATCCCTTCCGGCGGGGGCCATCCGCCGGATCGTATCCGGCAGGGGCTGACGATACCGAAAACTGTAAATCAGATCACCAAGGTTCTTTGGCAAGGGAATGTTCAGGAACGCTGCATTTTCCTCGATGTCCGTTCTGGCAAATTCAACATAATCCGGTCCGGGACGGAACTTTTGCGAGAATATCGCTTCAATGATGCGGGCGTAGGCATTGCCCGAATTTCTCTTTGAACTGTCGGAACTTTTCGTCTTGCTCATTTCAAGCCACCTCCCGGCCAGCGCAATACGAGCACTTCCTCGCGAAGTTGCTGTCGTGTGGCCGTGGCCAGCCGCGTACGGAATAGATCAAGTCCCACGACTTTATAACCCAGACCTTCACCGATTTCCGCCAGGATTGCCCCGGTATGAATCATCACCTGGAAAAAAGAAGCCTGATCGCCCACCACGTATGCCAAGTTCGCACCGGGTTTAAGCAACGGGCGCAGTGTTGCGAGGTGGCGTGCCATTCCGCCAAAATACAATTCGGCAACCTTGCCATACATTCGCTCAAACCCGCTGGTTTTGCCCAACTCAAGCCTTCGTGACTCAATTCGGGCCACCAACTTCTGGACAGTTTGATTGTCGGCAACCCATCGTCCGTCATCATCGCCCTTGTAAACATTGCGGGTATTGGAACGCATCAAGGTTCGCTTGAAACCTTGCAGCTCAGCTTTATCGGAGATAAACCCAAGAACAACGGATTCCAGCCGAGTGGTGCGGGTGTAATCCTTTTCATTGGGATACGGAGGTGAGGTTATCACCGCAGAAATTTGCCGGCTCCCCAGCGTCGCAGCGAGCTGGGCGAGGCTTCGGGCGTCTCCGTGCACTGTGGTAGCGGGAACACTTTCGTACGGATGTAACGCGGCCATATCAGCCGCTATTATGCGCACTCGCGCAAGCCACTGTGCAACCACGGCGACATCATGCTTGGGCGGCCCTACGCCCACTTCCGGCCCAAAATGCAGATTACCGATATTTTGAACCAATGCCGACGCCAGCGCCAATCGGAAGATTTTCCCCTCCTCCATCGCGCCGGTATATCGATCAATTTCATCCAGAAGAACAAGCGCCTTGTGCAGAGGAATCGGGCTGATCGAATCACGCAACAAGAGCTTGGCCCTGTGGGCCGGTAGGCACCGCAGTTGCCTTTTGACCGGGAGGCCTGTTTCGCACAGCAGCGGCAGATTGTAATCGTCCGGGAACCCGTCCTCCTGTAACTGTTGGCGGGCGGCGGTAGCAATTTTCTCCGCGTGGGCGGCAACGGTACTACCCGAAAACCTCCAAGACGTCTTCACGGCGCTGGCGAAGTAGGCCATTGGATTCGCTTCGACGCCGATCGAACTGATGTGGTGCTTCTTGCATTCCACAAGGGTGGTACCGGTACCGCAAAAGGGATCCAGAACAAGGCCGCCCGGCGCAACGCCGAATTTGTGGAGGTAATCCGACACCAAGTGTGGTGGAAATGACAGCACAAAACGGTACCAGTCGTGGCCGGCGCGGTCTTCGGGTTGCAAGCGATTCATGTTGCCGGGCAAGATGTCCGCGTGCTTGCGCCGCAGAGGTTTAATTTCGCCGGAAATAACGGTCATTGGTATCCGAACCTTTTTCGCTTCTCATCTAACGCGAAGACAATAATACCGCTTTGAACTGATTACAGAAAGCTGGAGTATCGGGACGCGATAAATAGGCCAAAATAGATTCCGGGCGCAAAATTCATCGGTGCGGTCCACTGCCGCGATGTGGGACGTCGGGTTCGAGGCATCACGCCTTGATCAGGTCCAGTGTCTTAAACCCATGGCCCAGAATTTTTTGGCTGTCGGCTTGCAGCCACTTAGACAAAATGCTGGCGTACACGCTGCGGA
>JAKAYZ010000425.1 GCA_021816165.1 Planctomycetota bacterium
GTAAGATCAACCGCCATCACCTTGTTACCGCCTCAGCCGCGGCGTTGGCCGCGGCGATTTTCGCGGCTCTGCCTGCACCGGCTTACGGATCGGAAACCGCCAGTGCCACCATCGCTCTGGCATCTAACTCGATTGTCGGCGGCCAGACGCAATACACGTATGACTTGTCCCTGACCAACACCAGCACCGATGGCAGCACTGTGGGCACCTTCTGGTTCGCCTGGATTCCGCACCAAAGCTACCTCGCCACCAACCCAATTACCGTCTCCGCGCCTACCGGCTGGGCGGACGGACCGGACTCGCAAAGCGTTGGCGGGGCCTTGGGAGAAAAGGGTGCCTCCATTGAATTTCAAGCCGGCAGTTCAGGCAGTTACCTTGCGGCGGGAAATACCCTCAAGGGTTTTTCCTTTACCACATCGGATGCGCCAACTTCCGTATTCGGCAATTCCATTTATTTCCCCGGAACGCCGGTGTTGACCTCGCAGGTTTATCACGCCGGACCGTTCAGCGATACGTTTAACGCACCCAATGGGTACCAGTTCCTGGTGCAGGTAGTGCCCGAACCAGCAACTGTGGCCCTGATGGGCGTGGCTGCCGGAGCCTTGTTGTTGATACGCCGGAATCGCGGCAAACGCCAAGTGTTAAAAAGTTGAAGCCAAACAATGGCCGATACGGGCGCGGATTGGAGGTGTGGAAAGTGGAGCAAGAGGAGCCGCAGAGACAGAGTAAAATGGCAGCGGGTGGAAACGCTCGCTGCCATAATGAGGAGATGGCGCTGCTCCGCAGCGGGCCGTCGGCACGGGCATGTTCCGCACGATAATTCTTGAAAGAGATCAGTTGCGGTATGCAGGATGTAACAATGCTCCACTAAAGGACCTGCGGCAAAATGCCTGTGTGCTGGAAAGGCTAAAAAAAGCAATTTCGCTTGACTTTTTATCGGAGCCGATGCATATAGATAGCTAGTCTTTCTGGGGGAGTTCGACATCAGAGAGACTTGGCCTTCGAGAGAGCGCAGTATTAAACATCTCGAAGCTCTAATTGCAGTGTTTTAGAAAATTGAATAGCTGTTCGACCGACCGCAGGGACGGGGTCCTGTTTTCGCGTTGCGCGGAAACATGGAGCAGGAATTTCTGAATAGGAAGATCAGTAATTTTTCACTGATCAATGGCCTTGGAAATCCTCAGCTACTGGTCCGTGATCAATGATCCGTGATCAGTGATCAGTGATTTATGATCCGTGGTCACTGAATATCGCGAACGGTGTTCCAGCTCCGATGGATCGGTGCCGCCGATTCGCGGTGCGTAGAAGTCTGTTATGGGAGTAGCACGTATGTGCAAGACTAAATCTAATGCTGGCGGTGTGCTGGCAGTGCTGGTCGCCGGGGCTTTTTTTGCGGTTCAACAGGGAGTTGCCAGCGCAACAGTCTACAATAAGGCGATCCCCACCGGGCTGTACGGAAATGTAGACCAGGCCAACGTGCCGGTGGGCGGGGTGCGAGGGCCCAACAGTTGCGGGCCCACGGCTGTGGCAAACTCCTTGCAATACCTGCAAACCCAATTTCCCGGTGTATATTCGGGTGCCACAAGCTTGATTCCAGCCGGAAAAACGGCGCAGGATGTGGCCATCAACCTCGCAGATAACTACATGTCCACAAGCAACGACACCGGGACGACTTGGACGAACTTTGTCGATGGTGCATACAACTACATGCAGGCGGTTGCCCCGGGCAAGAGCACCTTCGCTGCGCAAGCAATAGCCGGGATTTATACCGGTAATCTGGCATTTGTGCAGAACACCACTCCAACATTTCCCTTCCTTTACCAACAGCTTCAGGCGAATGAGGACATCGAGATAGGATTGGCTATTCCCAACGGCGGGATTGGCCATTTCCTTACGCTGGCAAGCCTTAACTGGAATAACGCCAACAACAGCGCGTTCATCCAGAAGGGCCAAAATGCCACCATGGATTTTGTCGATCCCGCTGGGGGGGTCGCTGGCACTGCGAGCATCTTTCAGAGCGGCCCCAATGCAGTATTGCAAACGAACTACGACGGCGGTGCCGGGTACGACATCATCATAGCCGATGCGCAGTCACCGATTCCGGAGCCGACACCGCTTGCGCTGTTGGCCCCTGCTTGCGCCGGATTACTGATGCTGCGTCGCCGTAAGCCGGCCATGCGCTAGAAACTGATTCACGCGGCAGGATATGCGACATGCTCGCGGCAGAATGCAAGCATGGGATACGGAAGCGATTGAGGTTAGCCAAGTGTTCCGGCCATTGCAAGTTCTCAAAATTAAAGCAACGCCCGTCGCGCTGCGGAATAAATAGGACGTGTGGAAAGCGGAGCAAGAGGTCGCTGAGACCGAGCAAAGCGGCGGCGGGCGGAAACGCTCGCTGCCATAATGAGGAGATGGCTCGGCTCGGCCAGGAGGTCAGCAATTTCGCCTTAACCAATGACCTTGGAAAACCCCGGCTATTGATCCGTGGACAGTGATCCTTGGTCATTGAGTACCGCCCGACCGGCGATGTAGCTCGAATGATTCGGAGCCGCCATTCACTTGGATCCAGTTTCTTGAGAAAGGAAACATACCATGGATAAGATCAAACTACATCA
>JAKAYZ010000426.1 GCA_021816165.1 Planctomycetota bacterium
GGTCACCACCGATGCCAGCCGTCCCGCAATCAGGCGCTGCCGCTTTACCAATTCCGCCCGCACCTCCGGATTGTCCGCCGCGCAGTACGTTACCCGTGTGACTTCCGGCAGTCGAATCGCGCTGGTCACGTCACAGCCATTTAATAAAACAGCCGCCGGCGCGGAGGTAAAATCAAAATCAATATTCACCTGCTGTGAAAGGGCCGTCACTGCGGCCGGCTGGTCTGTTACGCCCTGTTTCATCGCCTCCAGCGCAACGGCCCGATACATGGCACCGGTGTCCAGATGAGTCACGCCCAGCAAGCGGGCCAGCTCCGTCGCCGCCGCCGATTTCCCCGATCCAGCCGGGCCATCAATGGCAATTATCAACGTTCAGTCCATCCGAAAAATCTTCACGCCCGTGGTGCCGCTGCCGTTTGGGCCCCGCGGATTTGCACGCCCGCTGCATCCAGCCCATTAGCTGCTGCGCACGGCCCTATTTTACCGCATTGCGGGTAATTCGTCAGAGAGTGCGTCGATAAAATAAAACGCTACAATCGATGGACAGGAGTAAGTATATGATCGACACCGTATTAATTTGGATTGAAAAAAATTCGCGTCGCTGGCTGCATGATTTACAGCAATGGTTGGCCATTCCCAGCGTTTCCACCGATCCGTCGCATGTAACCGATGTTCATGCCGCCGCCGAATGGGCGCAGTTTTATCTTCGCACGGCTGGTTTGGACGCAACACTTATTCCAACTCCCCGCCATCCGTGTGTGTTGGCAACAACCCCGGCCGGCATGTATCCCCAAAATGCGCCGCATGTGGTGATCTATGGGCACTACGACGTTCAGCCGCCCGATCCGTTGGAGGCGTGGTCGTCGCCGCCATTTTCTCCCACGATCAATCACGGTCAAATTGTGGCGCGCGGTGCGTCGGATGATAAGGGACAAACCTTCTGCCATATGGCAGCATTACTTGCCTGGCGCGAGATAGCCCAGCAGTTTCCCCTGCGCGTTACCGTGCTGCTGGAGGGAGAAGAAGAGATCGGCTCACCCAATCTGCCTGAAGTGATTAAAAACCTCAAACCGCAACTTTCCGATGCTTCCGCATTGATTATCAGCGATTCGTCGCAGTTTGCACCGGGTATTCCCGCCATTACCAGTGGACTTCGCGGCCTGATCTATTACCAGTTGACGCTCTCCGGCCCGAACCGCGACCTGCATAGCGGCGTTTATGGCGGTACCGTCGCCAACCCCGCAACCGTGCTTTGTCAACTCCTTGGACGGCTTCACGATGCCACGGGACGAGTGACGATTCCTGGCTTTTACGACGATGTGGCGGCCGTCGAGGCCAATGTGCGGGAAAGCTGGCGAAAGCTCCCATTTTCCGACGAGCAATTCGCGCAAGATGTGGGTGTAAAAAAACTCTATGGTGAACAGGGCTATTCCACCATTGAACGCCGCTGGTGCCGGCCGACGCTGGAGATCAATGGTCTTACAGCCGGATTTCAGGGCGCTGGTGCCAAAACCATTATTCCCGCCAAGGCCTCTGCCAAGGTATCCATGCGCCTGGTGCCGAATCAGAACCCTGAAAAAATCAAGGCCTCCTTTGAATCTTATATGCAATCCATGCTGCCGGACGGTGTATCGATGCAATTTGAATTGTTCGGCTCTTCTCCCGCTGTATTGACGGCCACCAACTCTCCGGCCATCACCGCTGCGATCAATGCCGCCCGTGCGGGTTTGGGTGCTGAACCGGTCATCATTCGCGAGGGTGGTTCAATTCCGGTCGTGAACTGGTTTCGGCAGGAACTGGGACTTGAGAGTGTACTGCTGGGGTTTGGTCTGCCGGACGATAATCTCCATTCCCCCAATGAAAAGCTTGATCTCGACGGCTTTTACGGCGGTATCCGCACCTCCGCACTGCTACTGGATGAATTGTCGCAGGCCTTATCTAAATGATTATATATTGAAATAAAAATAGTCCTTAACAGGCGGTCAGATTCAATCCCGGCAGATAACCGTATCTATATTATTGAAACCCGCGTCGCAGTGCCGGTCTGGCCGCTTGCCGATGAGTGAAATGCTGCTAATATCCAAATGGTGGCGGATGCCACGATCCCAACATGGTTGACCGGTTCGACCATGACGAACTTTAAAGGAGCATGCCAATGGAAATTGGAATGGTCGGTCTGGGGCGGATGGGTTCCAATATGGTGCGTCGCCTGCTGAAAGGCTCTCACCGCTGCATCGCGTTTGATACCCACCCCGATGCCCGCAACGCGATGGCGGATGAAGGGGCAGTGGTTGCCGATTCGCTGGAAAAGATGATCGCCTCCATGTCAGCCCCTCGAGCCATATGGTTGATGGTACCGGCGGCGATTGTCGACAAAGTTGTTGATCAACTTCGCGATTTGCTTACGCAAGGAGACATCATCATCGACGGCGGGAACTCGTTTTATCAGGATGATATTCGCCGCGCTGCGGAACTGAAAAAGCGGGGGATTGGATATCTGGATGTCGGCGTCTCAGGAGGTGTGTGGGGTTTGGAGCGGGGTTACTGCCAGATGATTGGCGGGGAGAAAGAGTTTTTCAACCGCGTTGAGCCGATCTTCAAAACGCTCGCT
>JAKAYZ010000003.1 GCA_021816165.1 Planctomycetota bacterium
TCCGGATCAACGGATCACGAATCCCGGTCAACCGCCTTTTTTGTGCTTGAACGGCTGGGGAATAAATGGATTGGTCGCCATGCTGCCGCGGTTGGCCTGCTTTTCACCCACCACCACGCGCATGCCTGGCTTGATTTCCGGAGAGGAAATCTCCGTGTCATAATTATTCGCCAGACCGACGCTCACGTTGATCGGCCGCACATAATGCCCGTCCATCACCCAGATGGTGCCGACGGCCGCCCCGGTCCTGGCCGCGGTTCCGCCCGCCGCCTGCGAACGGCCCGCGCCGGCCTGCGGCGCCGGGGCTATTTCCGATGACCGCGGCACCCAGCGCAGCGCCGCATTGGGCGCCATCATCACATGGTTGGCATGCGCCACAAGAAAATCGGCCTGCGCCGTCAGGTAAGGCAGCAACATGCCGCCGGGATTATTGGTGTCCACCACCACGGTATACGTCACGACATTCTGCACCATGGTGGCGTTGAGCCGTATCTGCGACACCACGCCGTGAAACACGCGGCCGGGAAATGCATCCACGGTGAATGTCGCCGGGTCGCCGGTTTTAATGCGGCCGATGTCCGCCTCATTCACGGATGTCCAGACCTGTATTTTTTCCAGGTTTTTGGCGATCAAAAACAGGCTCGGCGTGCTGAAGCTGGAAGCCACGGTCTGTCCGATATCCACCCGCCGGTCAATGACCACCCCTTTTACCGGTGATGTAATGGTGCAGTAACCCAGCGTGATCCGGGCGTTGGTAAGCGCGGCCTGCGCGGCGTCCACGGCCTTTTGCGCCTGAACCACTGATGCGGCGCCCAGTGCGACATTGGCCTTGGCCTGATCATATGTTGATTTGTACGAATCATATTGCGTGACCGCCAGCGCCTCACCGGATGATCCGATCCGCCGGGCGCGCCGCCAGTCCGCGGCGGCATCCACATACGCCGCCTGGTACTGCTTCAATCTTGCCCCGGCCACTTCCACATTGGCCTGCGCCTGCGCCAGGGAAGCCTCCGCCACCGAAACCTGTGCGGCATAATTGGCCGGGTCAATCTTCGCCAATATTGTTCCCTTGTTCACCGGCGAATCATAGTCCACCGTGCGGCCCCGGGCATCCTTGCCGAATGAAATAATCGTCCCGTTCACCTGTGCGCCGACATCCACCACGTCCCGCGGCTCCAGGGTGCCCGTGGCGCTGACCGTGGCCGCCAGATTTCCCTTGGTTATCGGCGCGGTTTGAAATGCCACCACGGCCGGTCCGGAACCGCTGAATTGCCGCCACAGCCAGTAGCCGGCGCCGGCGACGCACGCCAGAATCAAGACAATTTTTATCGCACTTTTCATCGGAGTTCTCCAGGTTGCCGCCGAAACCATTCCGCCGGCCTTCCGTTGATTTCATTCACGCCCGCTTTTGTAGGATTTTTTCCCGCCGGACACCGCCGCCTTGGGCGAATCTGCCGGCGGTGATGATGCCCCGGAAACGCGGAAGACCGGCCGCAGCGTTTCCGCCGCACACAGCAGGAAACCGCGTTCCGCGGCGGTCAATGATGCAAACAGATTTGCGAAATGCTTTTCCGCCTCATTCTTCACCACGTTCATTACCCGCTCGCCTGCCGCGGTCAGGGAGAGCATGTTTTTTCGCCGGTCGGCCTGATCCGGTGTGCGGGCTATATAGCCCCGGCTTTCCAGTTCGTCGGCAATTTTGGATGCGGCCGGCAGGGCCAAACCCATGTTGATCGCCACCTGTGACAGCGTGGGATTTTTTTCCACATGCACCTCCATGAGCACCCGGAACGGCCCCATGCGCAGATCGCCGACTTCCAGCGTCCGTAGACGGCTGCGCAACGATCCCATCATGATTGGAATCAGGGCGAGGTAAGCCTGCGCCAGAAGTTGTGGCGATGTCTCCGTAATCGCGGTCGGCGGGGCGGCGGTATCGGTAGGGGGATCCCATGGGGATCGCAAATCTTGTTTCTTTTGGAAACCATCAGGTTTTGCCTGCATGTGCCTGATCCTGTTGGCTACCCCGGAATCCGCCGGATGTCCGGCGGTCTTAAAACGCTCATAAGCCCATATAAAATAGTGATTTACACTATCTATATGAACGTAATCCGTTCTGGCTTGCAGCGTCTTACCGCTGCAAACTCCACGGACCTAAACGCGTGAATCTAAAAATGGTTGCAAAAACGAAGTATTTATTTTTGACTTGCCCGGCGCCGTCCGGCTTGTTTACCGCGCCCGGGCGGCAAGGTTATCCAGCACGCTCATATAATTCATATATGCATCGTATGGAGATTCATAACTGCTGAACGACGGAACATATGCCTCATTGAAGCGCCGCACATTCATGTAAAAAAAATGGTCGCTGGTGGTCAGGCGCCGCCAATCCGCCAAAAGCCGGGCATCGTCGCGCAGTTTTACCACTTCCTCCAGGCGGTAAAGCTCCTGAAGCGCGTTGGCCTGCATCGCATTGCCCAGCCACGGGGATAAATCCCGCTGGGATTCCGTCCAACATATGTTGCGTGGCACATTCAGATCCGCCACCGCCGGCAGGGTGGCCGTGCATTCGGCCGGTGTCCGGAATTCGTCACCCAGCGCCAGTACCTGCTCCGGCAGCGCCGCGAGAAATTCAAAAATCCCGGATTCCGCCGGATGCCGCTCCCCAAAAGTTTCATAATCCATCCCCAGCAGCACCAGTGATCCCTGGCCATTGATGCCGTTCAGCCAGCGGGCATACGTATCGGCCATCAACGGCCACTGGCACCACGATCGGCAGGAAAAACGCATCGCAATGTCATCGCTTAAATGATAGTGCCGCAGCATCAACCGTATCGACTCGCGGTGCACCTGATATACCAGCCCCGGATTGCGCGACCCCAGCACCGCCTCCCAGCCTTCGGTAATCACCGTGTCCAGTTTCAGCGTGCCCAGCAGGCGGCCCACCTCGTTGGAATAGATCAAATTGGGGTCCTGCCTGAACAATCGTTGCACGGCATGCCGGTGCAGCCGAATCTGTTGATGAAATTCGTCCGGCGAATACAGAAATGCGAGACTGTGGTAGTAAGTCTCGCATAAAAATTCCACGCAACCCGTGGCCGCCAGCTGCCGGAACGATTCCAATACCTCCGGCGCATAAAGCTCAAATTGTTCCAGCGCCGTACCGCTGATGCCCACGCAGAACCGGAATGAATCCCCAAAACGCCGGCACAATTCCAGCAATACCTTGTTCGTGGGCAGATAACACTTCGCGGCGATCTTCCGCATGTGGTCGCGGTTGGCGTTGCGGTCAAAATAATCCGACCCGGTGTCAAACACGCCGTATCGCCGCAGCCGGTCCGGCTGGTGAATCTGAAAATAAAAGCTGACCGCAACCATTCTTCAACCCACCTGTATCCGGGTTCCAAAGCCAAAGCTCCCCTGTCCGGGAAGTTAAGGCGTGATTATACCACACTCTGCGGCGTCGCACCGGCGTTTATATCAATCAAGATAATACTGTTTACTGTTCGTGACCGCGGCTCAGGCGCATTTAACTGTCCAGCCATTTGCCCAGCGCTCCGGCCAGCAGGCCGCCCGCCGCCGGGGCCACCCAGAACAGCCAAAGCTGCGGCAGATAGCCGTGCCCGGCAAATATCGCCGTTCCAGTGCTGCGCGCCGGATTCACGGATGTGTTGTCCACGGGAATCATGACCAGGTGAATCAGGGTCAGGCACAGGCCGATGGCCAGGCCGGCGAAACCGGCCGGCGCCCGCTTCGCCGTGGCGCCCATGATCACCAGCACAAAGAAAAATGTGCAGACAATTTCACCCGCCAAGGCCGAAAGCATTGAATAGTGCCCCGGACTCAATGCGCCATAACCGTTGGAGGCAAACCCGCCCACGACAAACCCCGGCCTGCCGCTGGCGATGGAATAAAGCGCGCCGGCGGCGGCGATCGCCCCGATCACCTGCGCCACAATATAGGGCACCACGTCCGATGACTTTGTGCGGCCGCCCACCCACAGGCCCAGCGTTACCGCCGGGTTGAAATGCCCGCCGGAGATGTATCCCAGTGCGTAAATGCCGGTGAGCACCGTCAAGCCGAACGCCAGCGCCACGCCCGCAAACCCGATTCCCAAATGGGGAAATGCCGCCGCCAGCAGCGCGCTGCCGCAGCCGCCGAACACCAGCCAGAAAGTCCCTAAAAACTCCGCCGCAAGTTTCTTTGTCATGGTGCATATCTCCAATTCTTGTCTGTTTATCTCAATCGCCGCGGGCCGATTCGTCAAGTGGTGCAAACTGCTTGACCGGCCCGGAAGGGCCGTTGTTTTATGCGGTTCCCGCGCCGTTTCGCCAAACAGCCTCAGCCAACCCGCCCGCCGCAAACAGGGCGGTGCATCACCCCCGGGCGGTTAACCGGGTAATGCATACCTTCGCCGATGGCGGTAAACCGGCCCTGTACAAGCCGGGGATTATTCATTTTCCCGGCAAACGCATGCCTTTCCCGCCCTATGATGCCGGTGCGTTCTGGTGGTTAAAAAAACCTGCACAATGTTACACCCCGGCCAAGCACACCCCGGCCAAGCACATTATGGACATAACTGATAAACCGTTATACCTATGGCCGCCGTGAAAATTTGGCACGCGTGCTCCGGCCGCAATTGGTCTGCTCATCCCCTTGCCGCGGCGCCGCACGCACACAACAGTATTCATTTTCCGGGCCGTTCTGTCAAACTTTTCCCATTGACAATTCGTACTGCTACCGGTAACACAATGTACCCTGCCCGGCGGGGTGGGCGGCACTGCGGAATGGGCGGATTTCCTTGGTGATCCAGGCGGTATTCCCGGCGCAAAGCGGCATTTTTCGCTGTTGTGATGCAGCGATACTTAAAACCCGGTATAACCGCCGTCCTGCGATCGTTGTATCACGCCGTTGCCGCTGGAAAAGCGGGATAATTCCAGGAGTTTACAGTGGCTGAGCAGTTTGACATTATCGCGGAGAACCTTACCAAGTCGTATGGTAAATTCACCGCGGTGGATAACATCTCCTTCGCCGTCCCCAGGGGCAGTGTGGTCGGCTTCCTCGGGCCGAACGGCGCCGGCAAAACCACTACCATTCGCATGCTCACCTGTTTCATGCCGCCCACCAGCGGCACCGGCCGCGTGGCCGGCCATGATGTGTTTCGTGAATCGATGGCCGTCCGCCAAAAAATCGGCTACCTGCCGGAAAATACGCCTTTGTACCTGGAAATGCGCGTCGCCGAATACCTCAAATACCGCGGCATGCTTCGCGGAATGCCCCGCGGCGAACTCGCCAAGCGCATCGGTCACGTGGCCGAAATGTGCTGGCTCGCCGACCGTTTACGCTGGCCCATCGGCAAACTTTCCAAGGGGTACCGCCAGCGGCTCGGCATTGCCGATGCGCTTCTGCACAACCCGCCGGTGCTGGTGCTCGATGAACCGACGGTCGGCCTGGATCCCTCGCAGATCCGTGAAACACGCAAATTAATCGCCAATCTGGCCGGGCGCCACACCGTGCTGTTGTCCACCCACATCCTTTCGGAGGTGGAATTGATCTGTCAGCGCGTGGTGATCATCGGACGCGGAAAAATTCTCGCCCAGGGAACGCCCGAGGAATTGAAATCCGGCTCCAGAACCGGTGACAAGGCCCGGCTGCTGGTGGATGTGCGCGGCCCCGCAGACCAGGTTAAAAGCGCGCTTGGCGCCCTCACCGGCGTGGAGAACGTAACGGTGCTCCACGACGGCCCGGTTTGCAGCATGCAGCTTACCGGCCGGCTGGACGGAACCCTCCGCGAACAGGTCGCCGCCACCGTGCTCCAGCGGGGCTGGGCGCTGCGTGAAATGCGCAGCGGCGGCATGAGCCTGGAAGAATTCTTTGTACAGATTATTGATCCCGGCGCCGCTCCGGCGGCGTAACGCCGCTTCGCTTGGCATGTTCCGGCGGTCCGGGCCCTGCATCCGGCGACTATGCCGATGCTTCCCCTTTCATTACGGAGAACTGGTGATGTCTCAATTATTAACCATAGCCAGGCGCGAACTGGGCGCTCTGTTTTATTCCCCCGTGGGCTATATTGTCCTGACGCTGTATCTGTTGTTCGTCGGCCTGCTGTTCTCCCTCATGGTCATGCGCCCCGGCCGGATTGCCGACCCCGGTCCGATGTTTTTGTGGAACCACCTGATCCTCATCTTTCTGGTCCCATTCATGACCATGGCCATATTTTCCGAGGAATACCGCTCCGGCCGGATTGAAACGCTGCGCACCAGCCCCGTCAGTGAAGCCGCCATCGTGCTGGGAAAATTTCTGGGCGCCATGGGTTTTTACGTCGGGGTCATCGGTTCCAGCGTGGTGTTTGTGATTCTGCTGTCGTTTTTCGGCCGCCCGGATTACATGCCCGTCCTCACCAGTTATCTGGGCCTCCTGCTCATGGGCGGCTTAATGGTCTCCATCGGGCTTTTCTTTTCCGCCTGCACACAGCATCAGGTTCTCGCCGCCATGAGCTCCTGCGTTGTGCTGGTCACGCTCGGAATCCTTTTTCAATTCATTCCCGCCTTTCTTTCCCCTTTTATCCGCCATTCCTCTTCCTGGCTGCTGTCTGTAAAACATGCCATGAGCTACCTGGCCATTGAGCCGCATATGGCCGGCTTTTCCCGCGGCATTATAGATTCGCAAAACATTGTCTTTTTTCTTTCCGGAACGCTGCTGTTTCTGTTTTTAACCTATGTGGTGCTCGAAACACGCAAATGGCGGTAATCAGGCCGCGACCGGAAATACTGGAGTTGGAAACACATGACCGAATCCATGGAAAACAAAACCGAATCCAAAAACACGCCGCGCCCGCCGCTGCAGGCCGCGGACCGGCTGTGGCTTTACGGCGTCAACACCGCAATCCTGGTATGCGCGGTGCTGGTGGTGGTGGGCCTGATGGATTGGCTGAGCTATAAATACAACTACTCGCATGATTGCACCACCGGCGGCATTTATTCGCTTTCCCCGCGCACCATCAGCCTGCTTAAGCAAGTGGACAAATCCCCCAACCATTATCAGATTGTCAGCCTGTATCCCGGGGCGGCCGGCGCGACTCAAACCGAATACGGGCAAGGCCGGAAAGTACGCCGGCTTATCCGTGAATACGCCCAGGCCTCCTCGCACATCCGCATGTTCAAGCCGCGATCCCGCGCCTCTCTCCTGCGGGCCTTGCGCCAACGCTTCGGCAACAGCTTTGCCCCGTACAAAAAAGCAATCGCCGATTTCCCCGCGCTTTCCCGCCGGTTGGCGGCTTTCTTCTCCGCCCAAAGCGCCTCGTTCAAAACCGTGGAAATGAATCCGCAGGCCGCCACGAATCAGACCCAGGCTCAGAATCTTGAAATTCTCGACGCCTTCATCCGCCACAGCATGGCCCGGCATCTGCGCCGGCTCAATAAATCCGTCCGCGGCGCCCTGAAAAGCACCCTGCCGGACTGGCCGGGCCTTACTACCTCCATGATTCAACACCTCCGGACGGATAAACAGAACATCGCCTTCATTACGGACAAGGCCAACTACGGCCAGTATGGCCCCGCCGTTGAAAAATGGCTCGTCGCCCACGGGCCGCTGTTCCAAAAACCGCTCGCGGAACTGACCGCGTATGTCAAACGGCTGCAAACGCTTAAACCGGTGAAATCCGCGGATGTTCTTTCCTCATTATCTGCGGACAGCATTGTCATCATGGGCCGGCACAATGTGAAAATACTGCCGCAAAGCCGCATATTTGTGCCGCAAAACAGCTCGCTCGGCGGTCGGGTGCGGTATTTGTTCAACGGCGAACAGGTGATTAACGCCGCCTTGCTTTCCATGGTGCAAAAGCACAAAACCAAGGTTGTTTTTGTCTCCATTGATCCCGGTTCATTAATTACCGGCCAGGGACCTTTCAGCAGCATCGCTCATTCCCTGCGGCGCAATAATTTCAAGGTCTATGAATGGTCGCCCGTCCCCGCAAACCCCCAGGCGCAGCAGCCGCCGAGTCCGCCTCCCGCCGTCGGCAAGGGTGTGATCTGGGTGATTGTGGACCTGCCGCCCGCCGGCCAGCAGGGAATGATGGCCGGCATGGCCTATGCCGCACTGCAGGGCGCTATCAAGCAACAACTTACCGCGGGCGGCAATGCCCTGTTTCTTGTGGGCAATATGCCGCAGCAGTTGCTGATGGCCACGCAGGGCCGGATTCCATTCAAGGGTACTTTGGCCGGTTACGGAATCCGCCTGCGGTCCGCATATATGGTGGTGCAGCGCACGCAGGTAAGCCGGCATCGCTGGCTGGGCCTGCCGAGTTTTAATATTTCCACCTATCCCCAATCCGTCATTACCGATCCCATTCAATCCCTTACCAGTCATTACCGTGGAATTCTGCCGCAGGGGGACCTGTTTTTAATGTCTCCCACCTGGGTGGGCCTGCTTAAACAGAAGCCCAAAGGCGCCCAGGCCCGCATTATTCTTCAAACGCCGGACCAGTCGGACATCTGGGCGTCATCCGCGCCCGGCCTTCCCAGCGGCAGGTTTAATGCCTCTTCGGATCTAAAAAGCCCGATTCCCATGGGCGTCATGTCACAAAAAGGCGATAGCCGCATCGTGGCCATCGGTTATCCCCTGCTGGTCCAAAACGCGATCCTGCAGGATGCCGGCATCAGGGTTGTCGGCGGCGCGGAAACGATTGTCGCCGCCTACCCCGGAAATCAACAGCTTTTTATGAACAGTATGTACTGGCTGGCGCACCAGTCGCACCTGATCGCCGTCAGCCCCCGTGCCACCGTGGCCCTGCGCATTGCGGAAATGTCCCCCACGGAAGAAACCGTGGTGCGGCTGCTGAGCTTTCTGGGGCCCGCCGCCCTGGCCATTGCCGCCGGATTTTCCGTTTATCTGGTGCGCCGGCGTATTTGAACGGCCCGGTTGCCGCCGGAACCGGTCGCTCCCGCGCCCGCATCATCAAGCATGAATAGAGGTACCCTGCTCCATGAATTTAAAGTTGACCGCACTGATTCTCCTGGTTCTCATCGGGCTGCTTTGCGTGGTGACATACGTGAGTTATCACCCCCCAAAAAAGAAAACGCCTGCCCTGAAACTTGTTTTCTCCAAGGCGCCCGCCCGCATCAAAACCCTGACGCTCACCCGCCCCAAGGCCGCCAAATCCAGCCCGCCGTTGGCCTTCCGCCGCACCGGCGGCAAGTGGCGCCTTACCTCCCCGGTTTCCGCCCTCGCACGCGACCGCGTGGACAGCCTGGTCCGCGGCGTCGCCCATTTAAAATGGCGCTACCGGGTGGCTGTTGAATCCGCCGGCGCCCATTCCCTGGCGGCCGCGGGTCTCTCCCCCGCAAAAGCCCTGTTCACCCTGCATGACAGCCGCGGCCATGTCTACCGGCTGGCGGTCGGCCGCAGAAATTCCGGCGGGCGGCGTTATGTGCGGCCGGTTGGGGTTAAATCCCGTTATATTTATGTCGTCAGCAATTCATGGTTTAAATCATTTCAGCATCCGGCCGCCCATTTTCGCAACCTGAACCTCGCTGATTTCCATATTCACAACATCGCCTCCATTTCCGTGCGCGGCATGGCCCATGGACACGCCGCGAATTTCACCATTATTCCCCGCGCCTCCGGCTGGGTGTTCACCCGGCCCTTCCCCGCACCCGTCAACACCGGCGGCATTCAGGACTGGCTCAGTGATATTCAACTTCTCGCGGCGGCGCATTTTTCCACCGCTTCGGAAAAATCAGCCGGCTTGAAGACCGGGCCGCTGCGCATCACCATCCGTTTTAAACTCGTCGCAGCCCCCGGTCCGGTGGTCAAGGCAAAACCGGTCCATCCGTCCGTAGCGCCGCCGCTGGTAATCCGCTTCGGTGATTTTTCCGACCTTACCCGGAAAAGGATTTATCTCTACAGTTCGCAAAATCCCGGCCTCGCGGTTATTCCCGTCGGCACATTTACGCCGCTGAACCGCACCCTGGCTGACCTCCGCGATAAAGCCCTGACACGCGATTCCTTAAATACCGCCGACCGCATTTCCCTGAAAACAGCTGGTGCCGCCCTGCAGCTTATCCATACAGGCGCCCAATGGCGGATCGTGCCCGCCGGAAGTAAGGCCGCGCCGCTGCCGGCACGGGCCGCCGCGGTGTCCAAATTACTCAAGGCGGTTGCCGCCCTGCGGGCAAAATCATTTATTGACGGCAAGATCAATCGCGCCGGCCTGGGCCTGGTAAACCCGGCGCACAAATTGGTGATATCGCTCGTCGGCCGCGCCCATCCGTTGATTATTCAATGGGGTGCTATCGGTAAAAAATCCGTTGTGCCCGTCGGCATTTCCACCTGGCCCAGCGTGTACAACGTACCGGCCAAGGCCTTGCGTTCTCTGCCGGGGGCCGCCGTTGCGGCCTTCCGCAGCCGCTCCATCGCGGACATCACACCCGCCCGCATTTTGAGCCTTTACCTGCCGCCCAACGGCACATTCCCCGGCGCGGTGCTCCGGCAAATCCACGGCAAGTGGTCTATCGCCCGCGGCAAAGCCGCTTTCACCCCGGTAAAAACCTCCGTGGTGCAGCCGCTGCTTGCCGCGCTGCATCCCCTTGCCGCCAAAAAATGGTACCGGCTCAAGGATTCTTCCGCGGCCATGCATTGGACGCATCTACCCTATGAACTGTACGTGACCATTCATGAGTCCCAGCCGGCCGCCCCGGCCAAAGCCAGGCCGGCCCCGGGCGCCAAAGCCGTCGCCCCAAAATGGATTCTGCAAATGATCCGTCGAACTGTCCCGTCGCCTCTGAAAACCGCCGGAAAAACCGCCCCCAAACCGCTGCAGCGCTGGTACGCCTGGTTCGGCACGCAAAATGCCGCCCCCAAAACCAGCGCCTTTGAACCGCATGCCGCCCTGATCGCCGCCATTCGCGCCCTCATGCAGCCGGCGCCGGCCGCCAAACCGATGGTGAAAGTGGTGAAATAACGCCCGCACTACGGACTGTTTCGCTCCGGCCGCCTTCCGGCAACCCTTTAACCGGCGAATACCAGCGGAGAATTAACGCCTTCCGGCCCGTTCGCCGCCTGTTGCAGCCGCATGGCCGCCTGTAAATTCCGCCCCACCCGATCCCACCGCAGGTGCGCCAGAATCGCATCCACATAAGCGCCGCGCCGCAGCCCGAAATCGTAAAAATAGGCGTGGTCGCTCAAATCCACGGCCAGAATTGGAATCGCATTGAACAGCGGAAAATGCCCGCTTTGACTGCCGGAAAGATTCCACAGCCGGCTGGTGGACAGGTCAAACACCGTCCAGGCCCAGCCGCGGCTGGATACCGCCGTCAGGCGCAAATCCTGCAGAAAGCCGTCCGCACAGTCAAACGCCTCCTCCACCGCCGCGGACAATTCCGCCGGAAATGCCGTCTTGCTTTCACCCAGCAGGTCAAAATAAAGTTCATGGTTCCGCACCGCCGCCAAGGCAAATTGCAGATCGCCCTTTAAATTGGCGATATCCGATTTGTCCAGCGCCCCGCGCACATGCTGCCGCTCGCAAATCTTTTCCGTAAGGGAATTGGCCTTGTCGATAAAACCCAGATAAAGCTGGTAATGTTCCGTCATCGCGTCGCGGCTAAGGCCGGCGGCATGGGCAAGATTGTCAAACTCACGGGGCTTAAGAAGACGACAGCTCATGGCTTCTCCTCGCGATTGCCGCCCGCGGGATCGGCGCGCATCGGCGGCGTTACATTACTCTTCAGCCGCTCCATCAGCCCGGAAATTTGATCCATCGGCCGGTATTCTACCCTTATTCGCTCCCGGCCGCCAAACCGGCTGCCGATAGCGCCGCCTGCAGCACGGAAACGCTGCCCGCGGCCGCTTCGCACAACGGCAGCCGCAGTTCGCCGCTGTCCATTCCCAGCAGCGCCATCGCGGTTTTTACCGGAATCGGATTGGTTTCCACGAACATCGCCTTCACCAGCGGAAACAGCGCCAGGTGTTCCTTGCGGGCGCGGGCCATCTCCCCGTCCAAAGCCGCGTGCACCAGGCGGCGCACTCGGTCCGGCACAATATTGGACACCACGCTGATCACGCCCTGCGCCCCCACGCTGATCATCGGCAGCGTGAGCGAATCATCCCCGGAAAGCACCGTCATCCCTGCCCCGACCGCTTCGGTCGTCAAATCCAGGTTTCCCGCCGCATCCTTCACCGCTGCGATATTCGGACACTCCGCGGCCAGCCGCACCATGGTGGCCGTGGCCATGCTCACCCCCGTGCGCCCCGGAATGTTGTAAAGCACGATCGGAATATCCACCGCCCGGGCGATTTCACGGAAATGCCGGAACAGCCCCTCCTGCGTCGGCTTGTTGTAATACGGGTTCACCAGCAACGCCGCATCCGCACCCGCCTCTTTGGCGTGCCGCGTAAGGTCAATCGCTTCATCCGTCGCGTTGGAGCCGGTGCCCGCAATCACCTTCATGCCCGTGCCGCGCGCCGCATGCACGGCCGCTTCCACCACCCGATGGTGTTCCGCATGGGAAAGCGTGGGCGATTCGCCGGTGGTGCCCACCGGTATAATCCCGTCCATTTTATGCTTGGCCTGAAAGGCGATCTGCCGTTCAAACCGGGCCTCGTCAAACAGTCCACCGTGAAACGGTGTAACCAATGCGGTAAACGCGCCGCGAAACATTGTTGTCTACTCCAGTCAAATCATCTGAATTTTACGCAGCGCCGGCCGCCGCATCAGGCGCTCGCCGCCGCTATCGCCTGCTTCATTTCCCGCACCGCCGCGGCCATACCCGTAAACACCGCCCGGCTTACGATGGAATGGCCGATGTGCAATTCGCTTAAATGCGGCAGCCCCGCAACCGCGCCCACATTCGGCAGGTTCAACCCGTGGCCCGCATTAAACTGCATGCCGAAATTCAACACCGCCTCGCCGCCTATCCGCAGCAGTTCCAGTTCCGCCGCCTCCCGGGGCGTTCCGCAGGCCGTGGCGTAAGGCCCGGTGTGCAATTCGCAAATTTCAAAACCGGCCTTTGCCGCCGCGGCAATCTGCTTCGGCTGTGCGTCAATAAACGCGCTCGTCCGTATGCCGCAGCGCCGCAGCCGCCGCACCACGCCGGCCAGCTGCCGGGCCTGTCTGGCGACATCCAGTCCCCCTTCCGTGGTAACTTCCACGCGCCGTTCCGGAACCAGCGTCAC
>JAKAYZ010000427.1 GCA_021816165.1 Planctomycetota bacterium
ACCAACTGTCCGCCCCGTGTGTGCCGATATATTCCGCCACACGCGCAACCGACTTGGCGGTGAGCAGAATATTACCGTCCGCATCGGTGAAAGCCGGTATCGGCACCCCCCAGGACCGCTGCCGGGAGATACACCAATCGTGTCGCGTCGCGAGCATTCCAGCTATCCGGGTTTTACCCCACGCCGGAATCCATTGCACCTGATCAATAAATTGATCAGCCCGGTGTACCAATGAACTCTCGTGCGACGCCCGCACAAACCATTGTTCAGTTGCGCGAAAGATAATAGCCCGGTGGCAACGCCAGCAATGCGGATAGCTATGCTTAATCAACTCCTGGGCAATCAGATGCCCGCGGCGCGCCAAATGAGCAGTAATTTTTTCATTGGCGGCCCAGATCAATTCACCTCGGAGGAAATCGTCTACGGTCTGGTCGTAGCGTCCATTGGGTAAAACAGGTGAATAGATTTCAAGGTTGTACCGACGACCGGTCAGGTAATCCTCGTTACCGTGCCCCGGCGCTGTATGCACCAAGCCGGTGCCGTCTTCCAAAGTGACATAATCGGCACAAACTACCGGGCATTGACGCGGTGCGTCAAAGGGATGTCGGTATGGAATCGCTGCGGCAGCAAGTGCGTCACCCAATACAGCTTCGCCGTCAATTTGATAGTCTCCGGCCAAAGGGCCTTTAGCGGCTGCTTCGATGACGGTCGCAGCCCGCTCCTTGGCGACGATCAGTGCCGGATGCCTGTTACCACGTTCACGCAGACAGACGTACTCGTTTGCAGGCCCGACGGCGACGGCGCGATTGGCCGGCAGAGTCCAAGGCGTGGTGGTCCATATCAGGTAGGCGGCTGATGTCGGCTTGGGCCCAAAGGCAGAGGGCCAGGCACCCTCTGATAAATTCATTGCAAAGGCCACAAATACACTGGTAGATTCATGCGGGGCATACTCCAGTTCAGCCTCAGCCAAAGCCGTCTGATCGTAAGTACACCAATGCACCGGCCGACGCTGCCTGAATACCAACTCACGTTGCAACAACTCGGCGAGTACCTGCAAAACGCCTTTTTCGTAGGCAGGCGCAAGCGTCAGGTAAGGGTTTTGAAAATCGCCAAATACGCCAAGCCGCTCAAACGATTTTGCCTGCTGGCCAACAAATTTCATGGCGTAGTCGCGGCAGAGTTTACGCACCTGCGAGGGCGGCATGGTTTTTAACTTCGGGCCGAGTTCTTTTTGAACCGCACTCTCAATCGGCAAGCCATGGCAATCCCATCCGGGGACGTAGGGGCAGTCATAGCCAGACATGGTGCGGTATTTGACCACAATGTCTTTAAGCACCTTATTGATGAGGTGCCCCATATGGATATCACCGTTGGCATACGGCGGCCCGTCATGCAGCACCCATTTGCCGAGTCGATGCCGCGATTCGCGAATTTGCGCATAGAGATTCTCTTTCTGCCATTGTGACAGCATGGCTGGCTCGCGCAGCGTCAAATTCGCCTTCATCGGAAAAGCGGTAGACGGTAGATTCAGTGTGGACTTGTAGTCCTTGTTCGATGATTCCTGCATAATTTTTGGGGGTGATTCCATGTTACCTCGGGTAAATCAGCGGCCAGAAGCACCATATGTGCATTCGCCTTCAGCAAAGCGAGCAATTATATCGCCAGCAAGGGCGAGCGTCTAAACGTAATCGCCGTAGTATGTGGCACAAGCCCAATTAGCGTTTTATGCCGTATGCCTCGTGAGGTTCCCAATTTCCAGAGTCATTCGACTTTCATCCGGGGTGACATTTCGAAATTATCGATCGAAGTTGCTGTTCACAGTCAGCACGTGCGATTGCCGCCGACGTGGAGTGCCCTGAAAAATGGAGGCAAGGGGACTCGAACCCCTGGCCTTCTCGATGCCATCGAGACGCTCTACCAACTGAGCTATGCCCCCAATACAGACCCGCTAAAATATCCGCCAATACCCCTGCGGTCAAGGATCAACGGCGATTAAAGAATTCAAAGACCATGTCCCACCAGTCAGGCAGATTCTCGTGCGCGAAGTCGGGGTAAATGGCCGTTTGCTTTTTGCCATTCAACTTGTTGTAAGCTGCAAACTGGGTGGATGGGGGGCAAACGGTATCCATCAGACCAATGGCCATAAGCGTTTCTCCCTTAATTCTGCCGGCCAGGTGCTGGCAGTCAATGTAGCCAAGGCGGGTAAATATTTCATTCTGTCTTTCGTGCCGCGGATCATACCGCCGAAAATAGCTGGATAGCTCCTTATAGGCGTCCTTGGCTTGATCCATTTCCCATACGCGCTGGTAATCGCACAGGAACGGGTACTGGCTTGCCAGCTTGGCTATCCGAGGTTCGAGTGCGGCGCAGGCCAAGGTCAGACCGCCGCCTTGGGAACCCCCTGCGGCAAATACCCGGTTCTGATCAACTTCCGTCATGCTCATGACGATGCCCGCGAGCTGGGCTGCATCCAGAAAAATAGATCGAAACAGCAACTTATCCGGATTCGGATCATCCAAACCTCGAACGATATGGCCGGTATGCGTGGTTCCTAATACGGGGATAATGTCTTCCGATCGTCCACCCTGGCCTCGGCAATCC
>JAKAYZ010000004.1 GCA_021816165.1 Planctomycetota bacterium
CAGCGTGGCACCGGTGGTGCATACATCATCCACCAGCCATACATGCCTGCCGGCCAGATCAAACCCGTCGACCGCCGCAAAAGCCCCGCGCAAATTATCCCGGCGTTCCGCCGCACTTTGGGTGCGCGTTTGCGGCCGCGTGGCACGCCGCCGTCGCAGTACCTGTGCGATCGGCAGGTTCAACCGGTCTCCGACGCCATGGGCCAATTCCGCGGCCTGATTAAATCCGCGGCTCCATTGGCGAACTGGGTGCAGGGGAACGGGAATAAGAATATCCATCGGCACATTCGGCCGATGCCGGCAGGCCGCAGCCATCCAATCAGCCAGCACCGGCGCAATGCCCCATTGCCGCCTGAATTTAAGCTGGTGCACCATGGAAGCAAGCGGTCCGTGCAGCGGCCCGGCCCGCAGCAGGCAGCGCAAGGTAAGGGATCGCGAGGCGCATCGCGGGCAACCGGCGGTTTGGGAATGCGGCCCCAGGGTCAAGCCGCACTTGAAGCAGTAAGGCCAATTCAGCAGATATTCCAGTTTTCGCCGGACTGCCAGGGAAAGCCCCTGTTCCGCCGCGGTAAGACCCGCACCGGTAATCCAGCAACTCTCCGGGAAAAACGGTGAAGCCAGCCGCCGGGCAACCACCAGAAATGGAGCATGTGGTCGTGGCAACCTCATGATGCCATATCCTCCAGCCCCCGGACAAAATCACGGCATAAATTTTCCGCCGCCGGCTCATTCATGGCGGTTTTTCGCCATGTAAAGGATAAATTCAGACGGCTGTCGGATATGTCGGAATTAGTGGAAGGCAGCGGGCCGACCGTGGTAAGCGTTAAAACCAGGGGCAACAGCGGACCGGTGGGCGATATTCTAATGTAATCAAGAATGGGAAAATCCGCCGGGCGCTGCGCCGGACACATCCATTGAGCTGTCAAATTCACGTTGGACACCCCCGCCGCCACCGGCGTATTTTTCTGAAAGAACAGAGCTTGATGCCGCGGCTGATCATACATTCTCCAAAAAAATCGCGCCACATCGAGCGTGCGCAGCGCCAAGCCGGCTTCACTGCGGCTTTTATAGCGCCTGGTCTGCCGGGTGATGGATTGAATCAGTGCTGTGGTTTGCCGGATATCCGCCAGGTTCACCTGCGTTGTTGAAAAACCCAGGTACAGCCCGAATACGTCCGCCAATTGCGGACCGGCAAGGTGGCGCATGTCCACAATGGTGCCAAGTGAGAGCCGGTCCCGCCGGCCCAGCAAACCACCGCGAAAGTCCGTCCCGCCCGCCTGCATCAGCGGACCCATGGCCCGGGCAATGGCGGCTAAAAACAGATCATTGACACTGCCTCCATGCCGCCGCGCCGCGGTCTGAAGCCGGTTGATCAGACCATCGGGGAGAGACTGCAATTTAAGACCAACGGAAAAATCCAGCGGATCGGCGAGGTTCACCCGCCACGCCCGCCGGTGGCGGATATAAAATTTAAGCCCCCCCGCGATAGTCCGGCACCGCCCAAACAGCGGCGATCGCCCGGCCGGCGGCCATACTATGTTTTGTCCCGGAAGTCGCGGCGGTGAACCAGCGGATGCACCCGCCAATGATGGACAATCCAGATAATATGCAGCCAGCGATTGCATGAACATCCGCATGCCGCCGCTGTCCGCCAGCCAATGATCATACATCACCAGCACCCAGTGCCGCGGGCCGGTGGGATCCGCGGATGATTCAGGCGTGTTAATTAAAAAAAACCGCAGCGGAATATCGGACGGCGTAAAAGGCCGATTCATTTGTAGTGCGGCAATCTGCTCAATATTTTGATCCGATACCTGCACCTCCAGGACATCCACGGGTGTAAAACGCACCGCATGATCGCCAAATTCCGGAATACCCAGCCCTATCTCCGCCAACAGCCGCAGCGCCGCAAGCCTCATTTTTTCCGCATCCGGCCGGCCGCGTACACACATCGCCTGCCCGGCGGTGTACGGACCAAGGCGGGTCCATTGCCGCATGAACTGCTGAAACGTATTCAGCGGCATGTCGGCACCCGGCATCACCTTGTTATCGTTGCCTTCGGCCGGACGTCCGGCCGGTGAGCCGCGGCCGCCATACCCGGTATGTGCATCTGCGCTCATGATGGATAAATCACTCCCAAATGCACCAATTGCATGGATACCCGCGGCTGGTCACTGCTTCCAGGGCCGCGGCAGGAAACGGCCGACGGTCTGACGGTATTTTTCGTAATGGCTGCCGTGCAGCTTGATCAGGTATCCTTCCTCACGTCGGGCTTCCACTTGCAACATGGAAATGTGCACGACCGCAGTCAGGAACATCAGCGGCGTGGGAACCGCCAGCACCGTGCCGATCATCAAAAACATGGAGAGCGAGTAAATAGGATGGCGCACAAAGCGGTACGCCCCGCGGACAACAAGCTCCGTTTTTTCACCGGGATCAATTCCGATCCGCCAGGACCGCCCCATCTGCCGCCAGCAAATAAACGTAAGGCCAAGGCACACCGCGCCGCCGCCGGCCCCCGCCGCCGCCAGCAGCCGGGCCATCAAACCGGTTCCCGCCACCGATGCGAGAATCCACGGCGGCTGCCCGCGGCCGAAACCGGCTGCCAAGCCGAATAACCAGGGTTGAATGCACCAGGCCAGAACCGCGGGCCCCCACAACACACGCATCCATTGGCCGACGCGTTCACGCGGTACCATGTTGGGGTCTTTGCCTATTTTGGACGCAATTCGCCAGCTTTTTACCAGCACCGTGCCCCAATAAACCGCCAGTTCCACGCCACACGCCAGGGCCGCAAGTTTTATTAGTCCGATTCCCAATGTCATTGAATCCTGTCCGCCAGATATTTTTACCAACGATATTGTAACGCCTCGCGGCCGCGCGGCCAGTTGGTATGTATCGGCCCGCGGAGGTCCATAATCCGGCGGTCGCGGCGGCAGGCTGCGTCTGTTTACCGGCTGCGTCCCAAAAGCGACAAAATGCGTGTTTCGTTGCATTAAAGTTCCGATCTGTTCGATAGAAACACTGTACACGTTGGTTTGAGTGAAACCGGGACAAGAATTTCATTTCGCCCGGTCACTCGGTTCTGAAGATTGAGTTTATCGCGTCGAATAGGCGGCATAGCGCGTCAAGTGACTCGCGGCCTCGAATGTTCGGCGCGGCATCGCCGATGGGCGGACAGGCCTGCGGCGGCAAATGAGGAGGTGAAGCCATGAGCGACTGGACACAACTGAACATGAAGAACCTTTCGCTGGACGTTCCGGACGATTTCAGCCATCAGATTTATGATGACAACCGGCTGATTGTGCGGGACCCTTCCGCAACCATGCTCGTGGAATTCCAGCTATTTAACACCAATTCCGCCAAAACCGAACCGGCCGGGACAGCCGGGAAAAAGCGGACTCCGCCCTCACCAAAACAGGTGCGGGCCACCCTTCAACAATGGAACAAAAAGCTCAACAGTGCCCGTATGCTGGAACATCCGCACGATGTTCCGGGTACAAATCATTTAACCTACACAGCCCAGGGCGAACAGCGGCTGGGAACGTTTGCCGGTATCCTGCAGAAAATCCGGGTTCAACGTTCGGCGACAAGCTGGCGCTTCTGGGCGGTGTGTGCGGATCAAAGCACGCTGCTGGCCGCGGCGCACGGGCCGCGCACGGCGATGAATTCTTTCCAGAAAACACTTGATCGCATCATTCGCAGTGTTCGGCTGAGCGGGACGGCACAATTCAAAAAGCCGTTTATTCAGTCCGTTGTTGAACTGGCCCGGCAGAGGTTGCCGGCGGAATCGCTGGCCGTGGTGGACAGCGAAACGCTGAGCGTGGGCGGGATGCGCATCCGGGTATCGCCCCTGCATCAGGCTTATGTGGACCAGCCGGAAGGCCTGGAAGAAAATGTCCGTCAGTTTTTTGACGACCTGCTGGTGGAAAATTCCTCCGATCCGGCCTCCACGGAAGGGTGGCAGGCGGCGCGCGACTCCGTGTTTCCGCTGTTGCTGCCCGTGGCGCTGGCCGATATACACCCGCGTGATATTGTCCGGGAAGACTGGCTGAACCAGCTGGCGATTGTTTATCGCATGCGGGATATAGCCACCTTGATCACCCATGACGCCTGCAAAAACTGGGGCATTACTCCGGAACAGCTCCACAAACATGCCATCAGCAATCTGGTCCGGCAGACGCGTGAATTAAGCATGACCGGCGGCAACAGCGGGAATTATTCCATGTTCAGCTTTCCGCGGGATGAAGCCATGAACTCCGCACGGCTGCTGCTGCCGCTGGTGCAGCGCCACCTCCGGCCGCACCTGGGAAAAACGTTTTATATGGCCATTCCGGATCGCGACAGCCTGCTGGCATTTTCCGCCGAAGACGACGCCACGCTCAACTGGCTGCGGCACCAGGTGGAATTGCGCTTTGCCGCGGCCGCCCATCCGCTGAGTGACAAACTGTTTCTGATCACGCCGGATGGCGTGGTGGGCGATTATGCCCCCGCTCAACCGGAATCCGAAATGCCGCAATGATCTACGGTCAGGGAGAGCGTATCGTGACCAGGGCCGCCTTGAACCGGGCGGCCCTTTCTTTTCGGCCGACGGGGTCGAGACATTATTTGTGAAAATAAAGGGCCAATGCCACATTTGTGGCGATTACCACCATCCGCTCCCGGGCCCGCAACGAGGCGCTGCTGTAAATCTTTTTATAGTAAGCGGCCATTGCCCGGCGGAACGCCCGGTGCCGCAATTTTTTTTCAATCGCGATTTGCGCTTTGCTGAACGGCACCACGGAATGGTGCTCCACCCTCTTGACGCGGATAATTTCCACCACATCGCGACGGGGCGCTTTTTTGTTCACCTCCAGCAGCGGCGGGGCCATCCCCCCGGCAGGCAGCGAAAACGCCACACGCGCCACGGTCGCATTTGAAAGCTCGCCTCGGCGCACCATGCCCCAGTGACCGCCGTTTTCCGCCTGGCCGTCAATTGAATTATCCTCCGCAAGAAAGGCGAAATCGGCGCCCTTGCGTATACGGTTTTCCAGCTTCCGGCACCATGCCAGCGATTCGTTCTGGGCCTGAATGATTTGCGCCGGCGTGGGATGATGAACGGGCGTTGCTCCGGTAGGATCCGCCGGGTCCCGCGGCCATTTGCGGATCACCGGGTAAGTGATGGTGTACAGGTCCACCCGGGCATGCGTGGTAAAATTCCCCAGATGCTTCCGGTAATAGTGCCACATTTCCCGCCGCGTGATCACCAGATGCGGCGCCAGTTGCGCGGACATGTAATATCGCACTATGAAATTATCGCGATATTCCCGGAGCTTGCGGGCCAGTGAACTGCCCTGCAGACGAAGTTCCCGATCCGCCACTTCATCCGACCCCATGTATTGGGCCACAAGCTTGGCCTTTTTCAACTGCACATAGGCTTCAGCCCGTTTCAGATCATCCTTGCTTAACTGATGTTTGGCGGCTTGGAGCATTAACAGATTGTCAATCTTGACCTGCAATTCATTGTTGATGGTACGGGCCGCCTGTTCAATAAAGAATGTCCGTGTACGACTAAGGGCCGCGTCCTTCTTTAACTGCGAGGCAATCGGTCCGAGAACGTCGTGCACAAACAGCGGCCGGCCGTTCACCGTGCCCAGCAGTGCCGCCACCGAAAGAGCCTGCCCCGGCCGCACCACGGAATTGGCCCGGATCACCGGTTTAGGGCCGCCAAGGGCGGACAACTGCTGCGCCGCAGCCAATGACGCCCCGCCGCCCGCCCACTCCGGCGCCTGTTTTTTAACCGGTAGCGGCATGCCGCTAATGACCGGAGCCGGCATCGTGGCCGGTGCACCGGGACTTATAAACGAGCTAGGTGCGATTCCCCCGGCATTCTTGGTTCGCGTGCTGCTGCATCCGCCTGACACCAGCACGGCCGCCAGCGCGCCGACCGCGGCCAGGACGCCGGTAATGCCGTTGAATCCGCCAAAATTGCTCATGCACTTCATTTAACTGTTGCCTTCATCTGCGCCGTGATTCTTCCACACTGAAAAATCAATTGTCGGCAATTAGCCTGCGGCCCATCGCCCTGGACCCATTTGTCTTATTGGAACATAAACCCGCGCGAAACACAAAGCATGACCGGAGCGACCGGCCAGGGCAACCGACGATTGGCCCCGGGCGCGAAATGCCGGAGGCGTGATTGGCAAAGAAGCGGCCGATTGTTCCCGCCAGTCGCCCGGGTTGTTCTCCCGGCGGCATTCGTACCATGCACAGCTCATCTTCTTACGCTACCATGTTGCCGGATGCACACGGCGGTTGCACCCGCTGAATAAGCCGTGCCATTCGTGTTCCGGCCGTAGCGGCCGCACCTTGGAGATACCATGACGGACCTTCCCCGACGCACCGTTTCCCTTCCGGTCGAAAGCGCGCCGGAGGGCAAAAGCAAATGGTATAAGGCGGGGCTGCAGTTTAAATGCACGCAGTGCGGCAACTGCTGTTCCGGCGGGCCGGGGTTTGTATGGCTGACTGATGCGGACATGGAACGAATCGCCGCGTTCCTTGGACTGTCCGTGTCGGCGTTCACCGGCCAATATGTGCGACTCATTGGCGATCAGTTAAGCCTGACGGAAAAACCGGATTATGACTGCATATTCCTGCAACGGGCGGATGGAAAAGCCATGTGCGGTATTTATCCGGTGCGGCCGATGCAGTGCCGGACCTGGCCTTTCTGGGACATGAATCTTAAAAACGAGGATGCATGGGACCGGGCTGGCGGCCGCTGTCCGGGGATGCGCGACAAAACCGGCCCGGTTTACCCGTTTGAGCATATAGAAAAGTGCCGGAAACATCCGGAATCGCCATAAATCGGTAGGAACGGCCCAACAGACCGGTTTTAACGGCTAAACCGCGTTGCTGCGCGTCAAGTGCCGCTGCTTGTCAGCCGAATCCGCAACCAGCACATCGGTGGCGAAATTCAGAAATAAACCGGTCTCAACAATACCAGGAATTGATCGCAGGTGCCGGTCAAGTTCATCCGGCCGGTCAAACCATGGCGAGGTGCACGGGAACTTGGCATGGAGAAGCGGATTATGGTTGTCCGTAAGAAACAGCGTTCCATCCGGCCGGAGCCGGGGTGTGCATAACGCCCCCAGGGCACTCACGGCACGACTGACCGTGGGGATCGCGAATTCAATGACTTCAAGGAAAACCGGGAATGACGTTCCCAATCGCGGCACAATTTTTTCGCGCCCAACCACAATCACCATCCGGCGGGAAATTGACGCGACAACCTTCTCCCGCAGGAGATCTCCGCCGCCGCCTTTCAACAGATTCAGTGCGGGGTCCACTTCATCCGCCCCATCCACGGTTATATCCAGCGAAACCTGTTCCTCCAGAGTTGTAAGTCGAATACCGCATTCCCGGGCCAGCCGCGCGGTGGATTCGCTTGTCGGCACGCCGACAATACTCAGATGCTCTTCCCTGACCCGGCGGCCCAGCATGCGCACAAAGGCATGCGCCGCCCGCCCGCTGCCGAGCCCGACCGCTTGACCGGGTTGGATATAGGCGGCGGCCGTCGCGCCGATCTTTTCAAGCTCCGCGGGGGTGGCAATCGTCGGGTTTGCTTCGGTCATGAAGATTCCATTATCAAAACGAGCCGCCGCTGCGGCCTGCTTCATGCAGAAATTTGCGTTACCGGCTGCTGTTGACCGCATTGCCCGCGGTGCTTCCGCCGGCCGTTTCCGCCAATCCGAGGGGTGGGATTTGAACCCACGACCCGGAGATTATGAGTCCCCTGCTCTAACCGCTGAGCTACCCTCGGTCGTCACACGCGGCGAGGATAACCGCCGCGATGCGAACCCATTCTTTTATACGCATTGGCACCGGGATGCAACTGTGGGGGAAAAAGCCATTGATGCAGTAGATCGACCCTAAAATCCGCGATGCGTGAAGACACGGCTGTGGGTCCATACGGATGATTGCACCCGGATGTCGGCCCCACTTGAATTCTTATCGGACGCGGCGTAAACTATGGATATTCCATTTCGAGGGAGATAAAAAAAAGGAAATTTGACCATGCGCTATCTGCATTGGTTTTTGCCGGAGCCTCGGAGAAATTGCGGCGCGACACGCAAACCAGCGAATCGGGCAAGATGTCGCGCCGTTCCATGGCATCAGCGTCGCCTGCCTGCCTGACCCGCCGACGCGCCAACGGAGAGGAAGGGGGTGGTGCGCAATGCATTCCATCTGTAGATGTGACAGTAATAGCGCCGTCCATACGCGCCGGCGCACATCTTATGCTATTGCACTTTTCTAACCATTCCGAGGGCATTTTATGATGACACGACAATTGAATCACCTGCTGATTGTCGGCGGTGCGGCTGCCGCACTGTCGGTTTTGGCGGGAACCGGGATGCCTGCCTATGCCGTCCAATCCGCGTCCGGCATCATCACCGCTGCTACCGTCAGCAGCACTGAATGGCAGTACAACCTGACTCTTAAAAACACGGGCAGCACCACGATTGGCACATTCTGGTTTGCCTGGGTACCGGGGCAAAGCTACATGTCAGCCAATCCAACGGATGTTACGGCGCCGGCAAATTGGGAGGCGGGTCCGCTGTCCACAACCACCGGCGGGTATTCACAGGGCGCCTCCATCGAATGGCAGGCCGTTGCATCAAGTGATTATCTGCAGTCCACGGGCACACTTTCCGGATTCGGGTTCAGATCAACCGAATCCCCCGCGGCGATGTTCGGCAACAGCACCTACTTTACCAATGTGCCCACGACCACTTCCTTTGTGTATCAAAGCGGACCGTTCACTGGGGCGAGCGCCGAGTTCGTGGCAACTCAAGCCGTTCCGGAGCCGCGATCGCTGGGCTTGATTGCGGCAGCCGGAGTTCTGGCATTGACGCTGCGATCGGCGCGCCAATTCAGATATCGGGCTCGCATTACTTGAACGGATTCGAAGCGTATCAAGGAATAGCGCACGAGAAAATCGGAAGCTGGCGGAGACGACGCCACGGCACTTGATCATTTTCGAGCGCGACGATCATAGGCGGCAAGAACTGATGTTACCGGGTTGTGCTGCGTTTTTCGGATCATTGCCGATCCTTCACACATCTTGGTGAGGCCGTGTTCCTGCGCTGGAAAAACCGGGAAGCCGGATCCTCGCCGCCATGTGATCTTCCCGCAACAATATCTGAATTTCGTGTTGGCCGAATTGGCTGTTTTTGGTTGATCGCGGCAAGGAATGCGGCATTGCAATGCATTGGCGATGGCGCTTTATATCGAAAAAGCGGCGATTATTTCCACCAATCGACTTTTTGCCAGGAGGATTTTTCCATGGCGCATTGTGGTGTTAGCCGTTATCAGCGCTGGTCAATAATGATTCTTGTGCCGTTGACCATTGTGACTGTGGGTGCGGCCGCGACGGCGTCTGCATCTAAAATCTCCTTGAAGCAGCAAGTAGCCGCGATGGCCAAGGAGATTGCCGCGTTGAAAAAGGGCCAGGCTGCGGCTGCGTCACGTCAGGCGGCGCTGGAGCATCAGTTAGCCGTGATGAGAGCGAATGCAACCAAGGCCGCAGCGGCAAATTCCCTTAACAGTAAAGCCGAATCCCTGGCGATTCAGCGTCTTTATAGACGCGTCATGCGGGCCAGCCGCAAGCAGGAGGCGGCAGAATCACCTGGCAGGCTCAGCAACATTGAGGCGACACTCTTTGGCGTCCGGACCCGCAAGCAGTATTTCTCATCGCTTTCGCGTGAAAATCCGGCCTATATCCGCCCGCGACTCCATATGCTGCTGGGGCAGTATGAGGACTTGCGGTTTTATATGGGACTTCAGGTTGTTGACAGATTCCAGGCCCTGACCCAGCAGGCCGCATACTACAACGGGCTGCCGTTGCAGCAACTGGATCCGGGATTTCAACGGCCCTACGGCAATCTGGATATTCTGGCAACGATTCCCCACAAGCTGGACGTATTCGTTGAGATTTATCTGGAAAGCCAGAAGCATCCCACGTACGTTTACGCCGACCAGGGATACCTCCTGCTCAAGGCTCTTCCGCTACCGCTTAACACCACACCGCTTGGGGCGATTTTTAACACCGTCAACGTCAAAGCCGGGGCTTTTGACATCGATTTCGGCGATCAGAATTTTCACCGCTCCGACAACGGCTTTGTGCAACGCAATCCGCTAATCGGCAACGCACTGGTTGATCCAAGCACCGAAGAAATCGGGATGGAAGTCTATTCCATTAAGGGGCCGGTGCACTGGCTTGCCGGGATCGGCACCGGCAGCACCGGCGATCATTTTGACTACGGAAGTAACCCGGCGGTGCACGGCAAAATCTGGGGGGATCCGCTCCCGGATCTTCGCCTCAGTGCCTCGGTCTATTATGCCGATCATGCGGGGCAATTCGCGACGCCTTATTTTGAGGTATCCGGTCTTTACGCCGGCGACAGAAGCGGCGGAATTTACAACGCGGTTTTCGGCGGCCCGCCTCAGAACGGCTTTACGAATGAACCCGGCCAGATCACGCCCTTGAACGGTCTGGATGTCAGCGCCTATCAGATGGACATTACATGGACACATTGGCCCTTCGAAGCGTACTCCAATGTCGGCTGGACCGATGATTCGGCGTACCGTGAGCATTGGCTTTATGGTCAGGCGCTGGGCGTTTACCACATCAACCCGGCCCTTTACCTCGCCGGACAGTACAGTTATGCCGTTGCCGGTGCGATCAACGGTGTTAATACCGCCGGATGGGTGGACCGTTTTCAGCTTGGCGGAGGATATTGGATCACGAACAATATGCTGGCTAAGATCGAATATGTTTACGAGCAGTACAGCAATTTCAACGGCGCGTTCAGCTCGCTTGCTGGTCCGGTTGACGGTGTTGATGCCTATCGCAATCCACGCTTCAGTGGTGTGGTTGGCGAGATTTCTTTTGGATTTTGACCTGACAACACAGGAGATGCATAATGCGCACTGTTGGTTTGATTGCCCGGCATCGGTTGGCAGGCTTAAAAACCGTGCTTTTAGTGTCAGTGATGGCGGCTTGTGCGGCAGCCACAGGTGCGCCCCTCACGCCGAAAGCCCCGCGGCCGAATGCCGCACCTATCCTTCCGGCGGCAAAGTACACCGGCAGTACCGGCCGTCTGACCGCCAGCGGCAGCACCACCCTGCACGACTGGTCGCTCAAATCAACCCATATTAACGGCACCGTGAGCTTCGGCGTTGCCGCAAAATCCGGCGGGCCCGCGGCCAGGCTCACGGCACTGTTGCTTAAGATTCCCGTGTTATCATTAAAAAGCAGCGATACAGGAATGGAACATACAGCATACAGACGCCTGCGCCGCCGACAGCATCCGTTTATAACCTACCGCCTTGTGCACGCCAGATTAACACAATCATCCACCGGACCGAACGCGGTATATGTATTCGCGGTCGCTGGAAACCTGACTGTCGCGGGCAAGAAACGTCTCTTGGCGCTACGGCTAACCGTTGTACCCGGCCCGGGAAAAAAATTGTCGATTTCGACCTCGGTAAAACTCAAGATGACGCATTTCGGAATCAGCCCGCCTACCGCCTTTCTCGGCCTTATCCGCTCCGCCAATACCGTAACGATACGTGCCATGTGGAATCTCTCGCGCCGTAAAGCACCGGTTCATGGATTACATAAATAATAATTCAACCGTCTGCCGGCAGTGACAGCGTATCTTCCCACGGAAATCCGCTCTTGAGCCGGTCTGTGCCGGAGAGCCGGAACGGTTTATTTGCCCAATCGCTGCCCGGAAGCGACAGATAACCGGTCGGCCTTGCAGGCTTTTTATATCCTGCACATTGCCGATATCGGCCGCCTTTGCGGATCTGTATGTTGACATGCCGCACCCGCATGGGCCTACATTCGTCGTCAATAATAACCACGGTTCGCCGGCGGGGCGCCAGCCGTAAAACGGGCGGCATGTTTCACGGCAATTTATTCCGGCGGCCGGACCGACCGCCCGCGGATTACTTTGCGTTCCACATATTGACAAATTATGTTATTGAATTATACTTTTTATTAATTGTTGTTGACCTGCGATTGTCCGGCGGACGAACCGCTGAAAATGGTCGCCGGCTTGCCTCAGGCTGTTGCGTTGGCACGGGCTTACACGGCCGATTTTTGGAGTATGGTGTGAAAATAGGAATTCTCACCTTCGGTGACGGTCGCCGGCGTGTGACCGTAGCGTCCACCCCGGATTGCATGCGCTTCCAGAAACAGTTGCAGGAGTTTCTTGCAGCGCAGGGGCATGAAGTGGTGGCCGGCAACGCAGTGGCATGGAATCACGAATCAGTCGCAAAACAGTGTGCACGGCTGAATCGCGCCGGTGTTCAGGCGGTGGTATTCAACTTCGTGATTTGGAGCTATCCGGACCTTACGGCGCAGGCCGCCATTCGGTTTGACCGGGCCGTCAGCATTATGATGTACGGCGTGCTGAATCCATCCTTTCCCGGCTGGGTGGCATATTTTGCCAGCGCCGGTTCCATGACTGAGATCGGCCGCCCATTTGCGCGCGCATTGGGTGATCTGGCGGATCCCGCGGTGAAATCCGCCATGACCCATTGGCTTAATGATGCCAACCCGCAAGGGCGGGCGGCGGGCATTGCCGCCGCAAAAAAACTCCACGGTCAGCGTTACGGACGCTTTGACGGCCCCTCCATGGGCATGTACACCGGCCATGTGGATGAAAGCCGGTGGATGAGCCAGTTTGGTGTGCATGTGGTGCACCGCGGTCAACTCTGGTTCTGGGAGATGGCGCAGAAGATCGAATCCAAACGCGTCCGGGCCGGACTGGATTGGCTGGAAAGCGTATGCAAGGAAATTAAATATGACGGCAAAAAACTCACGCCCGGCCTGGAAGGTACACTGGCCCGGCAGGTGCGTATGTACCTGGCAGTGAAGGACTATTGCCGGGAGGATGGCATTGATTTTTGTGGTTTAACCGGCCAGATGGACATGACCGAACAGCCGCATATGTGCATCATGGAC